>JBBKVN010000120.1:0-35762 GCA_037968455.1 Rhodoferax sp. | reverse complement strand
TGGGCGCAGCTCTTGCAGGTGGCACTGTTGCCGGCAGTGGGCGCTTCCAGAAACACCTTGCCGGGGTTTAGCGTGCGCAGCTTGTGCATCATGCCGTTGTCGGTGGCCACGATGAAGGTTTTGGCATCCATCTCGCTGGCCGCCTTGAGAATGGCCGATGTGGAGCCCACCGCATCCGCCAAGGCGACCACATCCAGCGGCGACTCGGGGTGCACCAGCACCTTGGCGCCGGGGTGCTCTTTCTTCATGGCTTCCAGCTCGAAAGCCTTGAACTCGTCGTGCACGATGCAGGAACCGCCCCACATGACCATGTCGGCGCCGGTCTCGCGCTGAATGTAGCCGCCCAGGTGGCGGTCTGGCGCCCACAGAATTTTGTGGCCTTTGTCTTTAAGCGCACTGACGATGTCCAGCGCGCAACTGGAGGTCACCAGCCAGTCGGAGCGAGCTTTGACGGCGGCGCTGGTGTTGGCATAAACCACCACCGTGCGATCAGGGTGAGCGTCACAAAAGGCGCTGAAGTCGTCCACCGGGCAACCCAGGTCGAGCGAGCAGTTGGCGCCCAGGTCGGGCATCAGAATGGTTTTGTTGGGCGAGAGAATTTTGGAGGTTTCGCCCATGAAGCGCACGCCGGAGACAACCAAGGTGGTGGCTTCGTGGTCGCGGCCAAAGCGGGCCATTTCCAGCGAGTCACTTACGATGCCGCCGGTTTCTTCGGCCAAGTCCTGCAAATCCGGGTGCACGTAGTAGTGCGACACCATGACTGCGTTGCGCTCTTTAAGCAGACGGCGAATTTTGTCCTTCAGTTCGGCACGCTCGTCGGGGCTGGGCTCGGAAGGCACGCGGGCCCAAGCGTATTTGATGGCGCAGACATCGGTGCCCAAGACGGCGTCTTGCTGCGGCAGTTCATATTCAACATTCAACAGGTTGGACGACATGGGGCACTCCTCACAATTTCAACAAAACTTGGTTTCCTTTGAACGGAAGCCATTGAACCGGAATAACTTAGCCTACTTCAGGCCAACCCGGTCAGGATCAAGGTCGGGCGGTCTATTCAGCGCTGAAGCGCATGGAAAAGTCGATTGCCTGCACATCTTTGGTCAGAGCGCCAATGGAGATGCGATCCACCCCCGTGGCGGCAATACCGCGCACGGAGGACATATTGACACCACCCGACACTTCCAGAATGGCACGACCCGCGTTGATTTGCACGGCCTCACGCAACATGTCAGGCGTCATGTTGTCCAGCAGCACCATGGTGGCGCCGGCGTCCAGCGCCTCGGTCAGTTGGGTCAGGGTTTCGACCTCGATCTCGACAAAGGTGGCACTGGGCGCCACTTGCGCCGCGCGCGCCAAAACCGCCGAGACACTGCCGGCTGCGGCAATGTGGTTTTCCTTGATCAACACGGCGTCATAAAGACCAATGCGGTGGTTGGTGCCGCCGCCGGTGCGCACGGCATATTTCTGCGCCAAACGCAGACCCGGCAGGGTTTTACGGGTGTCCACAATCTGCGCGCGGTTCCCCGGCACCGCTTGCACGGCATCGACGTAGCTGGCGGTTTTGGTGGCCACGGCGCTCAAGGTTTGCAAAAAGTTAAGCGCGGTTCGCTCGGCGGTGAGCAGCGCGCGCGCCGAACCGGTCATTTCCAGCACCACCTGATCGGGCGCGCAACGCTCGCCCTCGCCCACCAACCATTGAATTTTTGCGGTGGGGTCCACCTGCTGCAAGGCGGCTTGCACCCAGGGTGCGCCACAAATCACAGCCGCTTCACGGGCCAGCACCCGGGCTTTGGCTTGGCGGGTGGGGTCTATCAAACCGGCGGTGAGGTCACCCGCACCGACGTCTTCCGCCAAGGCGCGCGCGGCATCGGTCTGAGCCAATGCGGACAACGCGGCGGGAGAAAAATCAAAATGAGTGGTCATGTGGAGCCCGCAAGGTGGCACACTGTCCGAGCATCTACGCGCACCAAACAGCTACTCAATTGATAGCTGCTCCCGCATAGTGGACGCCGGCCAGAGGCCAATTTGTTATAGAAAACGATCCATGATTCTACGGCTCTCTTTGCTGAGCAGCGTGAGGTCACGAATCTTGAACTGAATTCCGTGCGAGTCGGTGACCAGCAACACCGTCGGCCCAACCCGGCGGATGTCTTCATCCCCGCGCAGCACAAAGCGGGTGTCACCCCGATCGGTCTTGACGCTCCAGGTGCAAGGGGTGGAAAAGCTGGTGACGCTGGCAATATCGAGAATTTCGGGCATGAATTCCCGCGTGTCCAGCGCTTCCTGAATCAGCGCTTGAATGGGCGCGGGGGCATCGGTGAGCCGGTCCAACCAACCCACTTCATGGCCATCGGTGTGCACCAGGGCCACGCCGTCTTGCGGCGCCTGAATAGGGTAGGCGCGCACGGGGACAACGCCCTCAAAGACCTCGCCCTCGGCATTGGTCAAAACCAAGCGGTCAAAGGCGTCGCGAGTGAGTTGAAAACGAGACTTGTTCATCGGAGTGATCTGGCTCATGGGGCATCGTCCATGTCGACGTCCATATTGCGGGCTTGGGCCTGGTAAAGGTTGAAATAAGCGCCTTCGCGCGCCATCAGGTCATCGTGCGTGCCGATTTCGACCACCTGCCCACGGTCCAGCACTACCAGGCGGTCAGCCCGGTGCAGCGTAGACAAGCGGTGGGCAATGGCGATGGTAGTGCGGCCCTTCACCAAGTTCTCCAGCGCCTTTTGAATTTCTTTCTCGGTCTCGGAGTCCACCGACGAGGTGGCTTCGTCCAGAATCAGAATGCGCGGGTCAATCAGCAAGGCGCGGGCAATCGAGATGCGTTGACGCTCGCCACCGGACAGGCCTTGGCCGCGTTCACCCACCATGGAGTCATACCCTTGCGGCAAACGCAAGATGAACTCGTGCGCGTGCGCGGCGCGCGCGGACTCGATGATTTCTTCGCGGCTGGCATCGGGCTTGCCGTAGGCAATGTTTTCCGCAATGGTGCCAAAAAACAGAAACGGTTCTTGCAACACCAGGCCGATGTTGCGCCGGTAGTCCGCCACCGCGTAGGAGCGCACATCCACGCCATCGACCTTGATCGAGCCTTCAGATACGTCGTAAAAACGGCAAATCAGGTTCACCAGCGTGCTCTTGCCCGAGCCGCTGTGGCCCACCAGGCCAATCATTTCGCCTGGTGCAATACTTAGATTGATGCCCCGGTTCACTTCGCGGTTGCCATAGCGAAAGCTCACATCGGTCAACTCGATGCTGCCCTTTACTGTGTCCAGCGGCACAGGTTTGACGGGCTCTGGCACGCTGGAGACATGGTCCAAAATGTCAAAAATGCGCTTGGCCGCAGACGCTGACTTTTCGGTCACCGACACAATGCGGCTCATCGAATCCAGGCGCCCATAGAACCGGCTGATATAGGCCACGAAGGCAGTCAACACACCCACCGTGATGTCGCCCTGCGCCACCAGATAGATACCAAAGCCCCAAACCACTAACAGGCCCAACTCGGTGACGAAGGACACACTGGGCGAAAACAATGACCAAATCTTGTTCAGCTTGTCATTGACGGCCAGGTTGTGCTTGTTGGCTTCGCGAAAACGGGCGGACTCACGCGTCTCTTGGGCGAACGCCTTGACCACTCGCACGCCGGGAATGGTGTCGGCCAGCACACTGGTCACCTCGGACCAGACCCGGTCAATCTTCTCAAACCCAGTTTGCAGCTTGAAGCGCACCGAGTGAATCATCCACACGATGAAGGGCAGCGGCACCAGCGTGGCCAAGGCCAGCCAGGGGTTGATCGAGAAAAGAATGGCCGCCGTCATCATGAGCATGAGCACATCGGTCGCGAAGTCGAGCAGGTGCAAGGACAAGAAGACGCAGATTCGGTCACTCTCGCTGCCAATGCGTGACATCAAATCGCCCGTGCGTTTGCCGCCAAAGTACTCCAGCGACATGCGCAGCAGGTGGTCGTAGGTGGTAGTGCGCAAGTCCGCGCCAATGCGTTCTGACACCAATGCCAACACGTACGTTTTGGCCCAGGACAGGCCCCAAGCCAGAAACGCCGAACCAAACAGGCCCGACAGGTACAGCGCCACCAGCGAGGGTTCGATGTGCTGACCGTTTTGGAACGGAATCAACACCTCGTCCATCAAGGGCATGGCCAGGTAGGGCGGAACCAGACTGGCTGCGGTGCCGAGCAGCGTCAGACAAAACCCTAGCAGCAACTGCCCCTTGTACGGTTTGGCAAATCGCCACAGCCTGAACAGGGTCCAGGTGCTGGGCGGTGTGTGCATGACTTTGGTGCAAATCGGGCACTCTTCCTGGTCCGGCGCCAATGGAGCCTTACAACTGGGGCAGCGGTTGCCTTCTGCCACCACAGGCGCTTGGCCGGTGACGTGGCTTTGCAACTGGATTTGAAACTGATCTTGCAAGCGAATGGCTTGCAAGTTGCGCCCCAGCGTGAAGCGCCAGCTGCCCAAAAGGCCTTGATCGCTCAGCAGACTCACGTGTCCAACACCAGCATGGTCATGGTGGGTGAGTTTCAAGCCGGCCTGGTAGGGCCAGGACTGCCACTCCGACGCGCCCACGCGGCTGAGCAGCCGCTGGTTGGTGGCCAGTACCAGCGAATTCACGAAGAACAAGCGGGTATCGAGGTCCACCTCCAGCACGGCCAGAACGATTTCTTCGCGTTGAAGTTGCGCTTGCACCTCGGCGCGCCACTCCAGTGGAATGTCATTGGTTGGCAAAACGGGCGCCAAGGCAGGGGAATCGGTTGTCATTGAGGCCAGTGAACTTTCAATTTCAGTGTGGGTTTGGGGTCAAATCATGACTTTGCACTGATATTTGTAGTAAAAATCCAGATTAGCACGATGTTTCGAGGCACCGCTCAAAGTTTAAAACCCACTTTAGATGACAATTATCCGTGGGAGCAGGATTCCATCAGGGTGCTATGCTAAAAAACAGAAAAAGCATACCAAGCCAGACAGTCACACTTGTTGAGATTCATGACGACAAACACCATTAAGTTATTGCGCGTTACCTATTTGCGTGGGCCCAATATCTGGACTTATCGCCCGGTCATTGAGGCTTGGGTCGACATCGGCACACTGGAAGACCAGCCCTCCAACACCATTCCCGGCCTTTACGAACGCCTGACTGCCCTACTGCCAGGCCTGCAAGCCCACCGCTGCGGCGTGGGTGAGCCCGGCGGCTTTCTGCAGCGCTTGCGCGACGGCACCTGGGCGGCGCACATTCTGGAACACGTCGTGATCGAGCTGCAAAACCTGGCCGGGATGCAGAGTGGCTTTGGGAAAGCCCGCGAGACCTCAGTGCGCGGGGTGTACAAAATGGCCTTTCGCACCCGCCAAGAGCAGGTGGGGCGCGCCGCACTCGCGGCAGCCAACGACTTGCTCATGTCTGCCATTGACGACCGCCCCTTTGATCTCGATGCCACCGTCGTGAAGCTGAGAGACATGGTCGACTCGCATTGCCTGGGGCCCAGCACGGCTCACATTGTGGATGCGGCCACAGACCGCGGCATTCCCCATATTCGGCTAACCGACGGCAACTTGGTTCAATTGGGTCACGGCAGCAGCCAACGCCGCATTTGGACCGCTGAGACCGACCACACCAGCGCCATTGCCGAAGAAATTGCCAGCGATAAAGATTTGACGAAATCGCTGCTCAGCTCCTGCGGCGTGCCGGTGCCTCAAGGTCAATTGGTGCAAACGCTGGAAGAAGCTTGGGAAGTCGCTCAGGACGTAGGCCTGCCCGTGGCTATCAAGCCCGAAGACGGCAACCACGGCCGCGGCGTCTCGTTGGATCTGACCCAACGCCATGATGTGGAGGCAGCGTTCACCTTGGCCCAGGGCCAAGGCAGTGGCGGCGTCATCATCGAGCAATTCATCCCAGGCAACGAGCATCGGCTTCTTATTGTTGGCAAACGAGTGATTGCCGCCGCTCGGGGCGAAACTGCCTCGGTGATCGGTGACGGCCACTCCACCATTTTGGAGTTGGTCAACAGCCAGCTCAACTCAGACCCACGGCGCGGCATTAACGAGGACGCGCCCTTGGGCCTGATCGAACCTGACAAGTCTGCGGAAATTCAGCTGGATTTGGAGCGCCAGGGCTTTACGGCGGCCTCGGTCCCGGCCAAGGAGCAAACCGTGTTGATTCAACGCAATGGCAACGTCGCCAACGATGTAACCGACATCATGCACCCCAGTGTGGCCGCCATGGCCGCGCTGGCCGCCCGCGTGGTCGGGTTGGACATTGCCGGTGTCGACATGGTGCTGGAAGACATCTCAAAACCACTGAATTCTCAACGGGGTGCGGTGGTTGAAGTCAACGCCAGCCCAGGCCTGCTGGCCCATTTGAAGCCCGCGGCAGGATTGCCTCGCCCCATTGGCAAGGCCATCATTGAGCACCTCTTCGAGGCGGACAAGAATGGCCGCATTCCCATTGTTGGCGTGGCCGGTACTCAAAACACCACGCGCATTGCCCGCTTGGTCGCGTGGCTGCTTTTCATCAGCGGCAAAAATGTGGGCCTGTCGTGCCAAGATGGATTCTTTCTGGGCAACCGCCTGGTTGACGCCAAGGATGGCGTGAATTGGGAAGGTTCAGAGCGAGTGCTGATCAACCGCGGCGTCGATGCCGGGGTGTTTGAGAACAACAGTCGCATGATCTTGAGTGAAGGCCTGGCCTACGACAAGTGCTCGGTGGGTGTGGTGACCGATGTCAGTGACTTTGAAAGCCTGAACGAGTTCTATATTGACACCTCGGACAAGCTCTACAACGTGGTACGAACCCAAGTGGACGTGATTCTCCCCACAGGCACAGCGGTGCTGAACGCAGCCGACCCACAAGTGGTGGAAATGGCCTCGCTGTGCGACGGAAAAGTTATTTTTTATGGCCTGGACGCCAAACTGCCCGCCATTGCCAGCCATCGCGCAAGTGGTGAGCGGGTGGTGTATTTGCACAAGCAGCAAATTGTGCTGTGCCAAGGCATGAATGAAGTGGGAACCATCCCTCTCAGCACCCTCAAGCCCCGCAAAGCCGAGCAACCTGAAATGGTGATGGCTGCCGTGGCAGCCGCCTGGGCGCTAGGCCTGTCGACCGACCTGATTGGTGCCGGACTTCGAACCTTTGATTCAACATCGAAAAAGAGCATTTGAGCCATGGAAGTCTCCCGCATCCGAGCCCTTCGTGGCCCCAACCTTTGGACACAACACACGGCCATTGAAGCCGTGGTGACCTGCACCCCGCAAGAATGCGAAATCACGGCGCAAACAGGTTTTGAGGTCCGTCTTCGTATCCGCTTTCCAACCATCAGCCCCCTTCAACCTACCGGTCACGACGACAAGATCACCCTGGCCCATGTGCTGGGCGTTGCCGCCATCGACTTGCAATCGCAAGCCGGCAGCCCGGCAACGTTTCGCCGCACGGCGCCCACGATTGACAAGGGTGTTTTCCAAGTGGTCATTGGCTATTCGGAGGAGGCCGTTGGCCGTTTGGCACTGCAACTGGCGGAAGCCCTGTGCCTGGCCGCGCAAAACGACACGGAATTTGACCTGGACAAGGCCCTTGAGCAGCTACGTGACTTGGACGAAGACGTGCGACTTGGCCCCAGCACGGGCTCCATTGCGGACGCCGCCTTGGCCCGCAATATCCCTTACCGCCGCATGACGGAAGGCAGCATGATCATGTTTGGCTGGGGCAGCAAACAACGCCGCATTCAGGCCGCTGAGATGGACAGTACCAGTGCCATCGCTGAAGCCATTGCACAAGACAAGCAACTCACCAAAAAACTGCTCGCGGCTGCCGGCGTGCCAGTGCCAATCGGTCGCGAAGTGCACTCACCGGAAGACGCATGGAAGGCTGCCTGCGATATTGGCCTGCCCGTGGTGCTCAAGCCCAAAGCTGGAAACCAGGGCAAAGGCGTGACGGTCAACATCACGTCACGCGAACAGCTCGATGCCGCCTATGCTGCTGCCGCTCATTTCAGCGAAGACATTCTGGTTGAGCGCTTCATGCCAGGCCACGATTTCAGATTGCTGGTCGTTGGTGACAAGCTGGTGGCCGCTGCCCGGCGCGCCGCACCCCATGTCGTCGGTGACGGCGTTCACACAGTACGAGAACTGGTCGATGAGGTGAACCGTGACCCCCGCCGCGGCACAGGCCACTCTACTTCACTCACTCAAATTCGGTTTGATGACATCGCATTGGCTTGCCTGGCCACTCAGGGGCTTACCGCCGAGTCGGTCACACCCTTTGGGCAGCGCGTTCCCTTGCGCCACAACGCCAACCTATCCACAGGCGGCTCAGCCACGGACGTGACCGATGATGTGCATGCGGCTATTGCCGAACGCGCGGTTGCCGCGGCCCAAATGATCGGGCTGGACATTTGCGGCGTCGACGTGGTGTGCGACAGCATCGCTCACCCGCTGGAGGGCCAAGGCGGCGGTGTGGTCGAGGTCAATGCAGCGCCGGGACTGCGCATGCACCTTTCCCCTTCCTATGGCAAGGGCCGCCCCGTGGGCGAAGCGATTATTTCCAGCATGTTTGGCGACACGGAGAACGGTCGTATTCCTTTGGTTGCCGTCACCGGAACCAACGGAAAAACGACCACCGTGCGTGTCATTTCCCACTTGCTGACCCAAAGCGGCCTGCGGGTCGGCATGACCAGCACTGACGGTGTCTATATCGAAGGTCAGCGCATCGACACAGGCGATTGCAGTGGCCCCAAGAGTGCACGCAATGTGCTGCAACACCCCGACGTGGACGCGGCCGTACTGGAAACAGCCCGGGGCGGCATGTTGCGAGAAGGTTTGGCCTTTGATCGGTGTGATGTGGCCGTGGTCACCAACATTGGCAGCGGTGATCACCTGGGCTTGAACTACATCACTTCAGTGAACGACTTGGCAGTGCTCAAGCGCGTCATTGTTCAAAACATCAAAGACGGTGGCGTGGCAGTTTTGAATGCCACAGACCCCAATGTTGTCGCCATGGCGCCCCACTGCCGAGGCTCAGTAACTTACTTTGCACTCGACCGTTACCACCCGGTGATGACCACCCATCTCGCTCTCGGACGGCGCGCCGTCTTTGTTGAAAGTGGCCATTTGGTGGCCTCAGAAGGCAGCACCGTGCATCGCATTGCACTCTCGCAAATCCCGATCACCCATGGTGGCACCATCGGATTTCAGGTCGAAAACGTGATGGCGTCCGTCGCTGCGGCTTGGGCGCTGGACATCGGCTGGGACACGATTCAAAACGGATTGGCCAGTTTCGAGAACGATGCCAACAATGCCAAAGGGCGTTTCAACCTGTTCAACTACCGGGGTGCCACGCTGATTGCCGACTACGGGCACAACCCGGATGCTATTTTGGCCCTCGTGCAGGCCGTGGACAACATGCCAGGCAAACGACGTTCGGTCGTGATCAGTGGCGCGGGCGATCGGCGGGATGAAGATATTCGCCAACAAACCGAGATTTTGGGCGCCGCTTTTGACGAGGTGGTTTTGTATCAAGACCAGTGTCAACGCGGGCGGGCAGACGGCGAAGTGGTGGCGCTCCTGCGTGCAGGTTTGTCCAATGCCAGCCGCACAAAAGTCACCAAGGAAATTCAGGGTGAGTTTCTGGCCATTGACACGGCACTGGCGAGTCTGAGTGAGGGTGATCTGTGTCTGATTTTGGTAGATCAGGTGGAAGAAGCGCTGGCCCATATCGCCAGCCGAATCGCGCAGGACGCCAAATAGAAGAAAGTCCCTGGCGTCCACCTTCTGACGCCAGGTTTTTTTCAGGGCACCAGTTCGTCGCCTGGGTCTCGCCCCATCAGGTCCGCCACAGCTTGCTCGGGCTTGACCTTGCCGTCCAGCAAAGCCACGACACTTTCGGTGATTGGCATCTCAATACCCAGGCTCTGAGCTCGCAGCAACACGGTTCGAGCGCTGTACACCCCCTCGGCCACATGGCCTAGCGAGGTGACTGCCTGCTGCAGGGTTTGCCCCTGAGACAACAACAGGCCAACCCGGCGGTTGCGACTCAAGTCGCCGGTGGCCGTAAGCACCAGATCGCCCAAGCCTGAGAGACCCATGAAAGTTTCGGCCCGCGCGCCTAAAGCGAGTCCCAAACGGGTCATCTCGGCCAGTCCCCGCGTAATCAGGGCGGCCCTTGCATTCAGTCCCAGGTTGAGTCCATCGCAAAGGCCGGTGGCAATGGCCAGCACATTTTTCACGGCTCCACCCACCTCCACGCCAACCATGTCGTCGTTGGCATAGACACGCAAGGTTGGACTGTGAAACGCAGTTACCAAGGCTTGGCGAACCGACTCATGCCCACTCGCCGCGACCAAGGCCGTGGGTTGAGCACACGCCACCTCTTGGGCAAAACTGGGGCCACTCAAAATGCCTGCCATCAGGTCAGGAGCCGCTTGAGCCTGCACTTCATGGCCCAGTAAACCGAGGCTCTCGCCGTTGGCAGCCTCAAAACCTTTGCACAACCAAGCCACAGGCACCCGCGTTGACGCGACTTGGGCCAGCATGTCACGCAGGCCAGCCATGGGCGTCGCCACAATCACCAAATCGGCGTTTTGGGTCAAATGTCCAAGCTGAGGGCCCGCCACCGAGCTGATGGTCATTGATGCCGGGAACGTGCTTCCCGCCAGATAACGCGTGTTTTCCCGATGTCGCTGCATGGCGGCGGCCTGATCAGCGTCACGCGCCCACAGGGTCACTTGATGCGAATTTTGGGCGGCGCTGATGGCCAGCGCCGTACCCCAGGCGCCAGCCCCGAAAACTACTAAATTCATAGCAACCTATGGAGTAAAAACGGGTGCTGGGCGGGGATTTCTCCCCGAGATTTACTGAGTAACAATGCGCGGAGCTTCCTCTTCGGCATTGGCCTTTTGCTGCTCATACATGGCCTGAAAGTTGATTTCCGACAAATGAACTGGTGGAAAACCAGCACGAGAGATCAGGTCAGCCACGTTGCCGCGCAAGTAGGGGTAAACAATTTGTGGGCAAGCAATACCCATGATCTGTCCCATCTGCTCTTCTGGCAGGTGGCGAATCTCGAAAATTCCGGCCTGTGTGGCCTCGACCAGAAAAACGGTTTTATCCTTGATTTTGGTCTGCACGGTAGCCGTGACTGAGACCTCGAAAATTCCCTCAGCCACTGGCGCTGCATTGACACCCAGTTGAATGTCCACCGTAGGGGACTCTTGCTCCAACAGAATGGCTGGCGAATTGGGTTGCTCCAAAGACGCCTCTTTCAGGTAGACGCGCTGGATCTGGAAAATTGGGGTTTCTTGTTCTGCCATGGTATTTCTCTTTCGTTAAAACAAATCTGCGTCGCAAAAATACGCGCGGACACTCAGTATCAATTAATGATTATCTCAGGCGGCATTCAACAAAGTCGTCAAGCCGCCCCGGCCTTCCAGCGCCACCAAATCATCGCAGCCACCCACGTGAGTTGAACCAATGAAAATTTGAGGCACGGTGCGCCGACCCGTGATTTCCATCATTTTCACGCGCTGCTCTGGCGCCTCATCAACGCGGATCTCCTCCATCCGCTCAACGCCATTGGCTTTCAGAATCTCTTTGGCGCGAATGCAATAGGGGCAGGTTCCTGTGGTGTAAATTTTGACAACTTGCATGCAATGGCTCCTAAAACAATTCAACGTGTAACTTCAAGACTTCTCTACGGGCAAGTTGGCTGCACGCCAAGCGCCCAGACCACCGGAGAGGGACTGCGCTTTTTCGTAACCGAGTTTTTTGGCAATCGCCGTCGCCCGACTTGAGCGTGCGCCGGTTTGACAAACCAGAATGACGGGCACCCCTTTGTTTTTGACCACGGAGGGCAGTTTTTCTTCCAGTTGGCTCAAGGGCACGTTCTTGGCCCCACCCACGTGACCGGCAGCAAACTCAGTGGCTTCACAGATGTCAATAACCACGGCCTTGTCGCGGTTGATGAGTTGAACTGCCGCAGCGGCGGTCAATGCGCCAGCACCACCACTCATCAGCGTAGGCCACAGGAGCATTCCCCCGGAGGCCAGTGCGACGCTCATGATCATCCAGTTGTCGAGAATAAATTTCACTTTGTTCCTTGTAAGTAACCGACGGTAAACCCGGCATTTTAGAATGGAGGCGCGCGTCGCGCTCTCACCCTCCGTTTTGCCTCACCCGATGCCCTGTTTTCAGGGGCGTCGGGGTAACCTGATTGCTTACACACCATGTACAAACTCGTGCTTATCCGCCACGGCGAATCCACTTGGAACCTTGACAACCGATTTACAGGCTGGACGGACGTTGACCTCACGCCCACTGGCATTGAGCAGGCCCAAACAGGCGGCCAATTGCTCAAAGCCGACGGGTATGAATTTGACATTGCCTATACCAGCGTGCTCAAGCGAGCCACCCGCACGCTTTGGCATGTGCTGGATGAAATGGACCGCACCTGGCTTCCCGTGGTCAAAAGCTGGCGCTTGAACGAGCGCCACTACGGCGCATTGCAAGGGCTCAACAAAGGCGAGACTGCCAAGAAGTACGGCGACGCCCAAGTCCTGATCTGGCGCCGCAGTTACGACACACCGCCCCCTGCACTGGAAGCGAATGACCCCCGCTGCGAACGCAGTGACCCCCGCTATGCCAAACTGAAACCAGAGCAAGTGCCTCTGACCGAGTGCTTGAAGGACACCGTTGCACGCGTCATGCCCTTTTGGGAGGAAGCACTGGCACCAGCCATCAAGGCGGGCAAGCGCGTGGTTGTGGCAGCCCACGGCAATTCGATTCGCGCCTTGGTCAAATACCTTGACGACATTTCTGACGACGACATCGTCGGCCTGAATATCCCCAACGGCATTCCCTTGGTGTACGAGCTGGACGAAAACCTCAAACCGATTCGTCACTACTACCTTGGCGATGCGGAAGCCGCCGCGAAGGCCGCCGCCGCCGTGGCATCTCAAGGTAAAGCGTAAGAAAATCCGGAACCTCTTCTGCGATCAGCGCTCCAACCGTGTACATTGGAATGACACAGGAAAAAATATGGGTCAAAAACTGAAAATTACCGGTTGGATTTCGCTGGGCGTGATGGCGGGGGCGTTGACCACCGTCTCTCTACAGACGGTGGCACGAGGTACTTTGACACCTTTGCCGCTAGAAGAGTTGCAACAATTGGCCGCCGTTTTTGGCATGGTCAAGAGCAACTATGTCGAACCGGTCGACGACAAGAAGCTGATCAGGGATGCCATTGCGGGAATGGTCGCCGGCTTGGATCCGCATTCCGTCTACCTCGACAAAAAAGCCCTCAAGGACTTTAACGAAGGCACGACCGGCAAGTTCGTCGGTGTGGGCATCGAAATTTCTCAGGAAGATGGCTTGATCAAGGTCGTATCACCCATTGAAGGTTCTCCCGCGTTTCGTGCCGGATTGAAGCCCAATGACTTGATCACCAAGATTGATGACACCCCTGTCAAAGGACTGACACTCAATGAAGGTGTCAAACGCATGCGGGGTGACCCCAATACCAAGGTGGTGCTGACCATTTTTCGCAAGGCCGAGAATCGATCCTTCCCGGTCACCATCATTCGCGAGGAGATTCGTACCCAATCGGTCCGCAGCAAAGTGATTGAACCCGGCTATGCCTGGATTCGCCTCAGCCAGTTTCAGGAGCGCACTGTCGACGACTTCGCTCGCAAGATGGAAGAGATATACAAACAGGAACCTCACCTTAAAGGCTTGGTGCTTGATCTGCGCAATGATCCGGGTGGCTATCTGGACGCGGCCGTTGCCATTTCTGCCGCCTTTTTGCCTGAGAACGTGACGGTTGTGTCCGCCAATGGTCAATTGCCTGAAAGCAAATTCACATTCAAGGCATCGCCGCAGTTCTACCAGCGCCGCGGTGGCCCTGACCCGCTGCGACATTTGAATGAAGTCACAAAAGGCGCTTTGAAAACGGTGCCATTGATCGTGCTCGTGAACGAAGGCTCAGCCTCGGCCAGTGAAATTGTGGCCGGTGCGCTGCAAGACCACAAGCGGGCCGCCGTTCTGGGTAACCAGACTTTTGGCAAAGGATCGGTTCAAACGGCGGTTTGTCTTGATTCATCGTTCCGCATGGACAACTGCCCTACTGCCGCCCTGAAGCTGACGACCAGCCGCTACTACACCCCCAGTGGCAAGTCGATTCAAGCCAAAGGCATTGTTCCGGACGTCATGATCGACGAAACAGAAGAAGGCAATCTCTTTGCCGCGTTGCGCACTCGCGAGGCCGATCTTGAAAAACACCTGAATAGCGGCCAAGGTAGCGAAGAAAAAGATGAGGCCCGCGAAAAGGCTCGGGAGGAAGCCCGCAAACGACTGGAGGAAGAGTTGAAGAAACCAGCGGCTGACCGCGTCATTCCTGAGTTTGGATCTGACAAAGACTTTCAGCTGAAGCAGGCCATCAATCAACTGAAGGGTCTGCCAGTTTTGGTCAGCAAGACCATGGTGGAACGCGAAGAAGAAAAGAAAGAAGAATAGACGCTGGCATGACCGATGAGGAGCTTCTGCGCTACTCGCGCCACATTCTGCTTGATGAAATTGGGGTAGAAGGACAGGAGCGCATCATGGGCAGCCGCGCCCTGATTGTGGGCGCGGGTGGACTGGGTTCGCCCGTTGCCCTTTTCCTGGGCTCCGCCGGCGTCGGCCACCTGACCATCGTGGACAACGATACGGTGGACATGACTAATTTGCAGCGTCAGATCGCCCACAGCATGAGCCGGGTGGGTCAGCCAAAGGTGGCTTCGGCCGAGGTTGCCATCGCTGCGCTGAATCCAACTATCACCATTGAGCCCATTGTTGCCCGTGCTGACGCGGAGTTGCTTGATCATCTGGTTGCGCAGGCTGATGTTGTGCTGGACTGTTGCGATAACTTTGCCACGCGGCACAGCATCAATGCTGCCTGTGTCAAACACGGCAAACCGCTGGTGTCGGGCGCGGCCATTCGCTTTGACGGCCAGATTTGCGTGTACGACCCGCGTGACTCAACCTCCCCTTGCTATGCCTGTGTGTTCCCGCCTGACGAGGGTTTGACAGAAACCCGATGCGCCACCATGGGTGTGTTCGCCCCCCTGGTCGGCATTATTGGGTCCATGCAGGCCGCCGAAGCTCTCAAGTTGCTGAGTGGTGCCGGACGTCCACTCACCGGGCGCCTGGTCATGCTGGACGGTCGCGCCATGGAGTTCACAGAAGTTCGCATAGGGCGCCAATCCGGATGCCCAGTCTGTGGCACCTCGCACTGAAAGACCACCTCACGGCTTACGAGGGAAACAAGTACCGTGTTGTTGCCTGAACTCACGCGGCAACTGAGCGCCAGTCTGCGAGAAAAGGCCCAATTTCTCCATTCTGGCTGCCTGCTCCTCCAAGGCGTACGGACCCAATGAGTTGCGCCACCGATAGGACCATGCTTGACCGGCCCGAACCATCTTTGCGCCAATGTCTTGCCCCTGATCGGTTAGTCGGGCCAGCCCACGCCCATAGTCGTCATGGCTGCGAATTTTGATCTCCAGCCTTCGATTGAGGGTGAGAGCGCCTAGCGCCGCGCGCGATACCTCGCCACCGAACTGACAAATCTCGGGCGCATCAATGCCTTCCAAGCGGAGCTTTAGTGTTGTACCTCCTGACTCGGGCTGCACCCACAAGGTGTCACCATCGGTCACATGGGTCACCCGGGCAAGCAACACCTGTTCGCCATGGGCGGAGAGGCCAAGCAATACAAGAACAAAAAAGAAACAAACTTGATTCATGAACAATGAGTAGAGGACGAGCGCAATCTCTTGGACCGGCACGAGGATAGCCGACCTGATACCCACCAGGCGCATGCCTTTGCTAAATCGCCTGGGTCCACTCCTGACTGGCCTCACCCCTTGTTCGCTCTGTTACAGGCCAGCGCGCCGACTGGCAATGCGGTCAGCCGATTTGCGCTTTAAGTACGTCCCCACGTGCATCATTGACGTGGGCTTCATCCAGGCGGCAGATTGAGAGACTCTCACCCGTGGCACCTAAACCCGAGGTAACCGATCATGTGCCGGGCTTGGGCTAAAGCAATGGAATCGCTCCGAGGACTACGAGAGTGATTGATGAGGCAAAACTAGCGTGGCATTTGGGCTTAATTCGGCCGCTCATCCTTGCCTGTGCTGTTAGACTTAAATTTTTGGATCTTCAGCTTGCCTGTGGCCCCTATGACTCCATCCTCGGTGATCGATCTTCGTGATTTGCGTCTGGATGACGCACGCGCCTTGGTTGGGCATGACCCTGCCAACCGCTTATCCGAGTTGGAGAGTTCGCCGGCACAACTCCTGCAAAGCATTCTTGATGGGCTTTGCGAGTTATCGCTCAAGGATCCTCTCACTGGACTGGCCAATCGGAGGCACTTTCACACTGTGCTCAGCCGGGAAATAGATGTCGCCGCCCGCTCGGGTGAACCGGCTCTCTTGTTGATGCTGGACATTGATCACTTCAAGAAGGTCAACGACACCTATGGTCACCATGCTGGCGATCTGGTGCTGCAGGCAATTGCAAAGTGTCTGGCGTCTTGCGTGCGCCCGATGGACACTGTGGCACGCTATGGTGGCGAGGAATTTGCGGTGATATTGCCCAGTTGTCTCGCCTCATTCGGCAAGATCGTGGCGGAACGCATTCGGGAAGCCGTCAAAGCGCTCTCCATTTCAGTGTCGCCTGTTCAGAATATTGAGGTTACGGTAAGTGTTGGTGGGTCGTTTGCCCCCATCTGGATCCGCTCCACACCAACCCTGTGGGTGGAGCGCGCCGACGCCTTGCTTTACCGGTCCAAAGCCGAGGGCCGCAATCGTGTTTGTATTGAGGTTCAACAAGAAATTTCTGTGAGTGCTGAGGAAAAAAACATGCTATTCGGTCATTTGGCCGCCGGCGATCCCGCGTGGATCGAAAGTATTGGCAGCGACGCCTCCAAAAGTGCCGCCAGCGGTACATCGAAAAAGGTGAACTGTTCATGAGCGATGTCCTCAATCCACCACGTGACCAGGCTACCAGCGCCATCGCGCCCTTAAAACCTTTGGCCAAAGTACTGGCTATTACCAGCGGAAAAGGCGGTGTTGGCAAGACCTTTGTCTCGGCCAATCTGGCTGCGGCACTTGCCAAGCGCGGTCTTCGGGTACTGGTCCTCGATGCCGACCTTGGCTTGGCGAACCTCGATGTGGTGCTTAACCTGTACCCCAAACTCACGCTGCATGATGTGTTCACGGGAAAAGCCAAGTTGGAAGAAGCCATTGTCAAGGCGCCAGGTGGGTTCTCCGTGCTGCTGGCAGGTTCCGGCATGGTCGAGTACTCTCGGCTGACACCCAAGGTTCGCGACGACTTTCTGCAAGTGATGAGCGGGCTCATTCCGCACTACGACATTGTGCTGCTCGACACTGGAGCGGGGATCTCTGATGTGGTGCTGTTTGCAGTCTCACTGGCTTCGGAAGTTCTGGTGGTCGCTACCCCCGAGCCCACCTCGCTCACCGACGCCTATGCGACCATCAAAGTACTCGTTGGCCAACAAAAGCGTCAGAATATTCGCGTTGTGGTCAATCAAACAGCCCGAATGGGTGACGGACGCGCAATCACGGCCCAACTACAGCAAGTGCTTACCCGGTTTGTCCCAAGCGAGCCAGGCCGAGCAGTTCGCTTGATTCACATGGGAGACATTCCAGCAGACCCTTCTGTTCGCCAAGCAGTCATGCGGCGGCAACTGCTGATGGTGACCACTCCTGGGTGTCCCGCTGCCATGGCCATTTCCCAACTCGCTGGGAAACTAACAGAAACCCTCATCGACAAACCCACAACCGCCTGACTCTCTCAGGCGGTAACGATCCAGCCTTCCAGTGGATCCATTTCCAAAGGTAATCCATAGCGAGGTGCGCCTTGAGTCTGCTGGGTTTGTGCCCAGCCAGCCTGCATCAGGCAAAGCACTGCGTCCAGCGAATCACCCCGGGCGTCATCGACCAGCGCATCTCGCTGTGCGTGACTCAGCTTGAGCCGCAAGCCCAAGCGAGTGTGCCCGTGTTCCAGCTCGGTCACCAGGTCTTTGCGGGCGATCAAGCGATCGGTGGTTTGCTTGGCACGGTCGTCGCTTTTGTAACTTCGCTTGCCCAAAATTTCGCGCGCCAAAAGTCCCGGATAGGCCTCAAGGCCAACGCGCCTGGGTTGACCGGCATCGTCCAGATTCTCCCGCGCACCGGAATGCAAACCCGGCAGGTGCACGCCTGCGTTCAAGAGCAGCGGAATACCGGCATGCAACATGTAAGCCACTGGCGGGTTCACCCAACGCATGGACGGACTGGACCCCGCAGGACCATCGGTTGCCCTGTGGGCGAACTTGCCCCCCACTGGCCGCGCGTTACAAAAATCGGCAAATACGCGCCGGATGTCGACACGGCTCATCGCGCAATAGTGGCGGACACAGGGCTCCCATGAATCAGGCCAACCCAGGGTCGTGACCAATTCGCGCGGCAACCCAAAAGGCAGGTCAAAGCCACCCACCCAGTCACCTGGTTGATTCAGCCAGTCACCAAAGTCAGGCAAAAATTGGAAGCACTTCAAATTTGATAGCTGAACCCGACCGCCCAGCAAGGAGCCAAGGGCCAAAACAATGGGTTTTTGGCGACTGGGACTGCTAGAGAAGTCACAACCCACCAAAGACATTGGCAGGGACGCCGGCACCGTCAACGGGACGGAGACAGGGGCTTCGGTCCGTCGCTTAGGTGCAGCCAGCGCGTTAGGCCCGCCCAATGATGGAGGCCGTGGCCATCAGTTCTTCCAACAGGGCCAGCGACACACTACCAGACACCGAGTAGGGGTCGAGCACCGGTTTTTCAGCGTACTTCAGCAAAATAGACGCGTTGATCTTGGACATGTTGACCTGGCCCATGGTCCAGCCACCAAAGCGCCTTTCCTGGATTTCCTCATAGTGCAAAAGCACTACATCTTTGTGTCGCGCGTCGTGCTGGATGTGCCCGTACAACTCGCTAACCGCCATGCGTCCGCCTTCGATGGCTTGCAGAAAAATACCACCGCCATAACAAAGAATGCCGGTGATGCCACACTCCGGATTGTGTTGGCGAGACGTCGTGAGAATGGTTTCAATGGCAGCAGCGGTCGTGTCCACCGCGCGGCTGGCATAAAGTAATCGAACCAACATGGTCAACCTTTCTTGGGAAGCAAAGACAGAAATTCACGGCGCAGGTTCGGGTCCTTAAGGAAACTGCCGCGCATGACGGAATTGATCATTTTGCTGTCCATATCTTTCACGCCGCGCCAACCCATGCAGAAGTGGGTGGCTTCCATCACGATCGCCAGTCCGTCGGGCTGCGTTTTTTCCTGAATCAGATCTGCCAACTGCACGACGGCTTCTTCCTGGATTTGGGGCCGCCCCATCACCCATTCAGCCAGTCTCGCGTACTTGGACAAGCCAATGACGTTGGTGTGTTCATTGGGCAACACACCAATCCAGATCTGACCAATGACGGGGCACAGGTGGTGGCTGCAGGCGCTGCGTACCGTGATGGGTCCCACAATCATCAGCTCGTTGAGATGCTCGGCGTTAGGAAACTCCGTAATGGCCGGTGCATGAACATATCGACCGCGAAACACCTCATTGAGGTACATTTTGGCCACACGGCGGGCTGTCTTGTCCGTGTTGTGATCATGCTCGGTGTCAATCACCATGCTGCTCAGCACGCCCTTCATTTTTTCTTCCACCTCATCGAGCAAGCGCTCCAACTCGCCCGGCTCAATGAACTCGGCGATATTGTCGTTGGCATTGAAGCGCTTTCGTGCCGCAACCAGTCGTTCCCTAATTTTGACGGAGACCGGTGTTCCCTCGTCGGAATCGCTAATGTTCATGGTTCGTTGGATATTCATAGACAGAGACGAATGGTATCAGCGTTTTAATAGTAGGGTTTTTAGGCTGTAGCCCTTTAACCACCTGCGTAATAAGCTACGAAATCAATAGCGTTTTCCGGTCAGAAACAAAATCAAACGCAACAAACCAAACGCCAGCCGGTCCAGAAGCCGCTGGCGCAACGGCCGATTGGCAAAGGCCGCCGGATCAACCCGGGTTCCGCCTTTGACCATGGCGTCTTCAAGCCGCTCCCGCAACTCCTGGGCGAAGCCTTGGTCCTCAATCACCACATTGGCTTCACGAGCCAACAGCAGGCTCAAGGGATCCAGGTTGGAGGAGCCAACCGTGGCCCAGCGCCCATCAATGACCGCCACCTTGGCGTGCAGGAAGCTGATCGCGTACTCATGAATTTCAATGCCGGCGTCCAGCAAAGCGCCGTAGACCGGCCTCGTGGCATGAAATTGCATGAAATACTCATAACGCCCCTGCAACAACAAACGCACCCGCACACCTCGCTGAGCGGCGTGGATCAATCCTTTTCGCAGTTTTCGGCCGGGCAAAAAGTAGGCGTTGGCAATGATGATTTCCTTGCGGGCCTCACCAATGGCTTGCCTATAAGCCCGTTCGATTCGCGCGCGGTGGCGCAAATTGTCGCGCAACACCAATTCGGCCACGGCACCGCTGGCTTGCGGGCCCGCCTCTGGCGTCGCCAATGAGTCCGTGCTCTTGGCCTTCAGGGCGCGTGCAGCCGCCTCTTGAAGCAGGAGCCAAGAGGCAGAGAAGTCGACCTCGCGAACCCTGCGAACCGCCTGCATGCGCCACCAAAATTGAACCATTGCAGCATGGGCAGCCTGAACCAGTGGACCGGTAACGCGCACATGAAAGTCCAACCGGGGCACATCCAACGCGCCGTGGTTGGGGTCATAAAAATCGTCCAGCACATTGATGCCACCGCAAAATGCGACCATGCCATCGATCACGCACAACTTGCGGTGCATGCGTCGCCAGCGGCCCGGCATCAGCAGCCCCAGACGCCCCAGTGGAGAAAAAATCCGCCAAGCCACACCCGCCGCGTCAAAACGAGTCACCCATGGCTTTGGCAGCGTCGGAGTTCCGACACCGTCCATGACCAAAAAAACAGCCACGCCACGGCGCGCGGCGCGCTCCAGTGCCTCTGCAATCTGGATACCCGAGCCCTCCATGCTGAAGATATAGGTCTCCAGACGCACTTCATGAGCGCTTTGATCGATAGCGCTGACCAACTCTGGAAAAAAAAACTGCGCGCCTTGCAGCAAACTCAGTTGGTGACCGGCCTGAAGTTGCGACATGGATGGCGCTTTAAGTCGGGAGTCCAAACTCGGCAATCAAGGGCAAATGATCTGACATGCGCCACCAGTTTCGCCCTCGCGGCACCTCAACGCCCAAGGGCGTTAAGCCCCTGGCATAGACATAGTCCAACTGAACCAAGGGCAAACGCGCGGGAAAGGTGCGCTGGCGCGGCCCCGCAAATGTTTGCAGCCCGGACGTCATCAGGGCCCGTTGCACCATGTCGCCCCAATCGTTGAAATCTCCAGCGACCAGCAAAGGGGCGTTGGCGGGAACTTCACGCTGAATAAAGCGCTGCAACTGAATAATCTGACGAGCGCGGCTGGCGCGAATCAGCCCCAGGTGCACCACGACAACGTGCACGACCTGGTCATGCAACACCACTTCGGAGTGCAACAGACCACGTTGCTCGAAACGGTGGTCGGACATGTCCTCGTGCTGATGGCGGCTCACCGGCCAGCGAGACAGCATGGCATTGCCGTGCTCACCATCTCGTGTGTACGCGTTGGTGCGGTAAATGGCCTCGTAACCCTCAGGAGCCAGAAAATCAGCCTGGGGCAAATCGGGCCATTGGGTGAAATATTGCTCTTCGCGGCGGTGCACCTTGCGAACTTCTTGCAGGCAAACAATGTCTGCGTCGAGTTGCTCAACGGCATGGCCCAGGTTATGAATTTCCAGGCGGCGCTGGGGGCCCATCCCTTGCACCCCCTTGTGAATGTTGTAGGTGGCGACTCTCACGGTATTCATAAGCAATCCCTGACGTCAGCCAATCGAGGCAGCATCAAAATGGCCTCCGCATTGGACGGTGAAAAACAAGCCGCGGCCGCGTCCCGATACGGCAACCATTGGTGGTGCGTGTGCTCTCTCGGATTGAGCTCAACCGGCGTTCCCGGCGGCACCCGAAAACCAAAGAGGTGCTCCGTATTGCGTACGACGCCAGGCGCATAGCGGTGGCGCCATTGTGGGTAAATTTCATAAATGTTTTCAAGACCCCAGTCGCTCAAACCTCTGGCCAATGGCGCGCCGGCTTGGCAATTCATCCCGGTTTCTTCCTGAACTTCTCGCGCTGCCGTCTCTAGAAACGCTTCGCCCAGCGAGTCCTTGCTGCCCGTCACGGACTGCCAGAAGTTCGCCGCGTCAGCACGTTTGATCAACAACACGTCCAGTGCCGAGGTGTAAATTACCACGAGCACGGATTGAGGGATCTTGAATGGAGGGTGCATAAAAAAGGGCACTTCAAAAGCGCCCTTTCATTCTGCCTGAAGCCTTGCTCAGGATATCGTCAAACAGCCTTGGCGGGCTCAATCGCTCGCAATCGGATGTGCAACTCGCGCAATTGCTTTTCTTCGACCGTTGAAGGGGCCTGCGTCAAGAGACACTGGGCGCGCTGAGTTTTGGGGAAGGCAATCACGTCGCGAATGGACTCTGCGCCTGTCATCAAAGTGACGATACGGTCCAAACCGAAAGCCAAACCGCCATGTGGAGGCGCGCCGTATTGCAACGCATCCAACAGGAATCCGAATTTTTCTTGTGCATCTTCTGGGGAAATCTTGAGTGCATCAAAGACCTTCTGCTGTACATCAGCACGGTGAATACGAACGGAGCCACCGCCCATTTCCCAGCCATTCAAGACCATGTCATAACCTTGGGAAATACATTTCTCAGGCGCCGTGACCATCCAGTCCTCGTGACCCTCTTTGGGTGCGGTAAACGGATGGTGAACGGCTGTGTAGCGCTGGGCCTCTTCGTCAAACTCAAACATGGGGAAGTCCACCACCCACATCGGACGCCAGCCCTTCTCGAACAAGCCGTTGGCCTTGCCGAACTCGCTATGACCCACCTTGATGCGCAGGGCGCCAATGGCGTCATTGACCACCTTGGCTTTGTCGGCGCCAAAGAAAATCAAATCGCCGTCTTGGGCGCCAGTGCGTGCAAGCACTTCGGCAATGGCCTTGTCATGAATGTTCTTGACAATTGGCGACTGCAGGCCGTCACGGCCTTTGGCCAAGTCGTTGACTTTGATGTAGGCCAAGCCTTTGGCGCCATAGATCTTGACGAACTCGGTGTAGGCGTCAATCTCGCCGCGGCTCAAACCGCCGGTTTCGCGTGCACCGCCTGGAATGCGCAGGCCCACGACGCGGCCATCTTTCATGGTCGCAGCGCCCGCAAACACTTTGAAATCCACATCGGTCATGACATCCGTCAACTCGGTGAACTCCAACTTCACACGCAGGTCCGGCTTGTCCGAACCGTAGCGGTGCATGGCCTCAGCATAAGTCATCACGGGGAACTCGCCCAGATCGACGTTCAACGTGTTCTGGAACACCGTGGTGATCATGCCCTGGAACATGTCACGGATTTCTTGCTCGCTCAGGAAGGAGGTCTCAATATCAATCTGGGTGAACTCAGGCTGACGATCAGCGCGCAAGTCTTCATCACGGAAGCATTTGGTGATTTGGTAATAGCGGTCATAGCCGGCCACCATCAACAGCTGCTTGAACAACTGGGGGCTCTGTGGCAGGGCAAAAAAGTGGCCGTCATGAACCCGACTTGGCACGAGGTAGTCACGCGCGCCTTCGGGGGTCGACTTGCCCAGCATCGGAGTTTCAATATCGATAAAGCCATTGGCATCCAGAAACTTGCGCACTTCCATCGACACGCGGTAGCGCAGCATCAGGTTGTTTTGCATGTAGGGACGACGCAAATCCAGCACGCGGTGCGTCAAACGAGTGGTCTCGCTCAAATTCTCGTCATCCAACTGGAATGGCGGCGTGACTGAGGGGTTCAGCACCGTCAACTCATGACACAACACTTCAATCTTGCCGCTCTTCAGGTTGTCGTTGGTTGTGCCTTCTGGACGCGCGCGCACCACGCCTTTGATCTGAATGCAGAACTCATTGCGAATGTCTTCGGCCGTCTTGAACATGTCAGCCCGGTCCGGGTCGCAAACGACCTGCACGTAGCCTTCACGGTCACGGACATCGACAAAAATCACGCCACCATGGTCACGGCGACGGTTCACCCAGCCACACAACGTGACGGTTTCACCTAACAGGGCATCGGTCACAAGACCGCAATAATGGGTACGCATCGCCATATTCAGCTTTCAAAGTCCACCCAAACGGGCGGTACAGGTTGTCAAATCTATTTCCGAGGAAGGCTCATAGGCACAGAAGGCGCCACGGAGCCCATGGAAATCACGTAAGTCAGTGCTTCATCCACACTCATTTGCAGCTCGATGACATCAGCGCGCGGCAACATGAGGAAAAAGCCACTGGTCGGGTTCGGCGTGGTGGGCACATAGACACTCACCAAATCGTCACCCAAGTGCCTGGCGACTTCGCCGCCGGGCGTTCCGGTTTGAAACGCAATCGTCCACACGCCAGCGCGGGGGTACTGAATCAACATGGCACGACGAAACGCGTTGCCATTGCTGGAGAAAAGTGTGTCGGACACTTTCTTCACACTGTTGTAAATCGACTTGAACACCGGGATGTTGGTGAACAACCGACTCCACTGCCGCACCCACCACCGCCCGGCCACATTAGAGACCAAGGCCCCCGTCAGCAACAACGCGGTGAACACCAACACCACGCCCAATCCTGGAATATGCCGCAGCCTCTCGATGATGGGGCCCGCAGAATCAGGCGTGAGGGCATCCAAGCCGGTCAAAAAACCGCCGAAAATTGCGTCCAGGAGACCTACCAACCACAGCAGGACCCAGATCGTCAGCGTGAGTGGTAGCCAAGCCAGCAAGCCCGTCAACAGGTATTTTTTAATGTGCACAGCAATTCCAAAAGGTCACTTGACCCGACTCAATGAGCCACTCAGGCGTCAGCTTTTCCTGCTGACGGGGCGGGAGCGGGTGTCGAGACGGCCGGCTTGGCGCTAGGCGTCTCTGTGCTTTTCGCCGCTTCCGTGGATTCGGATTTGGGTGCAGTACTTGCTGGAGGGCCGCCTTTGAAATCAGTGGCATACCAGCCTGACCCCTTGAGCTGAAACCCAGCGGCAGTCACCTGCTTTTTGAACGCCGGCGCGTGGCAGTCGGGACAGTCCGTCAACGGGGCGTCCGACATTTTTTGCAGCACATCCTTGGCAAATCCACAGGACTCACATTTGTAGGCGTAAATTGGCATGAAATTGGGCTCAAACTCGGGTTGCAAAGCCTTCAATTATAAGGCGTCGCCCGAATTCACGCGCCTGAGGACACACCAAGCTAGAAAAGCCGAACCCGCACAATCAGTTGCATGACAAGCAGGCCAAGCACAAAGCCAACGCCGCCATAGAGAAAGCCCTGCAAAAGCCGGTTGGTCCGCTTCTGCTCCAACAGCAACTCGTTCAAGGCCTGGGCCGATGTCGTCCTGTCGTTTTGAAGAAAGCTATACAGCAGGCGCGGCAACTCCGGAATCAGCTTGGCGTAGCGAGGCGACTCGTTGCGCAACTCGTCCAGCAGCTTCTTGGGACCGAGTTGGTCGATCATCCATTTCTCTAAAAATGGCTTGGCCGTGGCCCACAGGTCGAGGTCGGGGTCCAATTGGCGCCCCAAGCCTTCGATATTGAGCAAGGTCTTCTGCAGCAACACCAGTTGAGGCTGGATTTCAACCTGAAAGCGCCGCGAAGTCTGAAACAGGCGCATCAACACCATGCCCAGCGATATTTCCTTGAGCGGGCGATCAAAATAGGGCTCACACACGGATCGAATCGCGGACTCAAGCTCATCCACGCGCGTGGTCCGCGGGACCCAGCCTGATTCGATATGCAACTCGGCCACCCGTTTGTAGTCGCGCCGAAAGAAGGCTGTGAAATTTTGGGCCAGGTACTCTTTGTCTACCTCCGTCAGCGTGCCGACGATGCCGAAATCCAGAGAGATGTAGCGGCCAAAGGTGTCTGGCGCGAGGCTGACCTGGATATTACCGGGGTGCATGTCCGCGTGAAAAAATCCGTCGCGAAACACCTGGGTAAAGAAAATCGTCACGCCGTCACGGGCCAGTTTGGGAATATCCACCCCCGCAGAACGCAGTCGCTCGACCTGACTGATGGGAACGCCTGTCATGCGCTGCATGACAATCACATCCGTCATGCAGTAATCCCAGAACATCTCAGGGATCAACACCAGGTCCAAGCCCTCCATATTGCGGCGTAGCTGGGCCGCACTGGAGGCCTCCCGCACCAGATCAAGCTCATCGTGCAGGTACTTGTCAAATTCAGCCACCACCTCTCGAGGTTTGAGGCGTTTGCCATCGCTGGACATACCCTCGACCCAACCCGCCATCAGACGCATCAAGCTCAAGTCTTTTTCAATCACCGACAACATGCCTGGGCGCAAGACCTTGACGGCCACGTCGCGATTCACGCCGTTGCGGTCTTTTAGCACCGCAAAATGGACCTGCGCAATCGACGCGCTGGCGATGGGCTTGCGGTCAAAGGAGACAAAGATATCGTCCACCTTTTTATTGAAGGCGCGCTCGATGGTGGCGATGGCCACCTCGGTGGGAAACGGAGGCACCCGGTCCTGCAGGTGGGCCAACTCATCGGCAATGTCAATCGGCATCAAATCCCGACGAGTTGACAGAACCTGTCCAAACTTGACGAATATCGGACCCAAACGCTCCAAGGCCTCGCGAATTCTTTGACCACGGGGGGCTTTTAAATCACGCCCAACGGAGACGATTCGTGCAATAACCCGCAGCCACGGTTTTTGAAAGCTGGTCAAGACCAGCTCGTCCAGGCCATAGCGCAACATCACCCAAACAATGAAAACGCCGCGAAATAAGCGCCTCATGCCGTTGGCCCGTTGGATCCCGCTGCCCTGTTGGAACTCAAAAACTGCCGCAATGCCTGCGCCGCGCCACGGGCGGCCTGGCTCAAGGTGTGCGCTGGCGCATCGCCCATGACACGGGCCAGGTCCTCTTCAATGTCCCAGCGAACGTGATCGGTCAGCCAATTCACTTCTGCTGCCAATTGCACATCACCTTCAATGCGTACAGCCGGCTTGTCGCCCCGCAACGCACCTTGTGCCAATGCCAGTGGTGATATTTCGGTAAGCGCCAAGACCAAGTCGGGCTTGGCGTCATCTGCCGCACGGTCCAACAAGCCGGCGGGCGTTGCCACGAGTTTGATGGAGAACGTGCGCCAGTGCATCTGAACCACCCGGTTCTTCTGCCGGACAAGACGGGCCATGGCCTCGCCTTCCTGCATCAAAATATGGTTCAACAACAGCACAATGCGGCGTTGAACCTCGTCGACCACCCAAGCAGGTGGCTGAACGGGTGGTAGTGGAAGATTTTGGAGGAAACCCTCCAGCAATGAAAAAGGGGACTGTGTTGCCATAGTCCCCGATTATTCCTGAATTCAGATTGCCTTCTCCCCCATGGGGATCCGGCACCTGACTCCTGCCCGGTACGGCCCTGTGAGGGCAACCCCGGGAGACGCGCTTATTGAAGCGCCTGAACGCCCGCCACCAACCAGCCGCTGGGGCCTGACTTGCGCTTGGTCATGTTCCAGACTTCGCGGAATGGGCTTGGGCCAGCAGAGGGCTCTTCACGAATCATGCCGGAGAACTCGACACTGGCCATGTATTCGTCACCCAGGTCTTCAATGCCCAGCAACTGAGCCTCAATCATGACGACATCAGTCAAATTGACTGGCCCACCGGTGTGCACCTCACGCTCGTTCAGTTGCGACTGAATCTCCTTCAACATGGTGTCCGTCATCATGACGCGCAAGGCGTTGATGTCGGACTTGTCCCAAGCAGCTTGCAAGGACACAAAATTAGCCTTGGCTGATTTCAGGAAGCCTTCGCTGTCGAAATCGGCGGGGACGCCCCAATTCTGCGATCCGGAAAGACCGGAGCCGATCATGGAACCGGTGCTGGGTCGTCCGCTGTCAAACGCGGTGGTTTGACGCTCCCAAGGGCGGGCAGAGGCGTCATTGCCCACATTCTCTGGGCGGTATGTAGCAGGTTCCTTGGCGGTTGCGCCAGGTGAAGCACCTTGGAACGCAAACGGTGACGTGCTGGCGGGTGCCTGCGCCGACTGACGCGAGCGACGGAACCAGCCAATAGCCATCATCACGCCCAAGGCCAGCAGGCCAAACATCAGAATCTGCCCGAAGCCCTCTCCCAAACCGAGAGAGCTGGCCAACCATGCCAAGCCCAGACCCGCTGCCAGACCACCCAACATGGCGCCCCATGGCTTGCGAGGAGCGGCAGGCGCGGCAGCACCTGGTGCGGCAGCTGGCTTGGCTGGCGCTGCCTGACGCGGCGCCACATTGCTGGACTGCTGTCCAAAGGATTTGCCACCACCAAACCGTTTGGCTGCCTCGGCATTGATGCCTGACAGCATCAAAAACAGGGCCAGAAACACAGACCAGAATTTCATGAAATCTCCAGAGATTGAGTTATTGCGTTCAATTGAGCGCGTTGATTTTTCTAACCGGGGCAGTCAACACTTGATCCCGGCATGCAAGGCTACCAGCCCGCCGGTGAGGTTGTGGTAATCCACATGGCCAAAGCCACTAGATTTCATCAGGGCTTTCAACTCTTCTTGGCCTGGGTGCATGCGAATCGACTCCGCCAGATAGCGGTAGCTGGAGTCATCACCGGCCACCAGTTTGCCCAACTTGGGCAAGACCTTGAAGGAATACCAGTCGTAGATTTTCTCAAGCGGCGGCGCCACTTTGGAAAACTCCAACACCAACAATTTTCCGCCGGGTTTAAGCACACGGTTCATTTCTGTCAGTGCCACATCTTTGTGCGTCATATTGCGCAGGCCAAAGGCCACACTCACCACGTCAAAGTGATTGCTCGGAAACGGCAACTTCTCCGCGTCACAAACAAGCGTAGGCAAAGCGATGCCAGCGTCCAGCAAACGGTCGCGGCCGGTCCGTAACATGGCTTCATTGATATCGGTATGCACCACGCGACCGGTTTTCCCGACCTTTTTCGAAAACGCCATGGCCAGGTCACCTGTGCCACCGGCGATATCGAGCACCTGGTGTCCCTCCCGCAGGTTGGCGACCATCACGGTGTACGCCTTCCAGGCACGGTGCAACCCACCCGACATCAAGTCGTTCATCAAGTCGTACTTGGGCGCCACGGAGTCAAACACGCCGCGCACGTGTTTTGCTTTTTCTGCCTCGTCCACCGACTGGTAGCCAAAATGAGTAGTAGTCATGTCTGTGATCCTAGACGCTGAGCAATCAAAGGGAAACCCATAATTCTGAGTGGGTCAGGTTGATGTTGCTTTATTGACAAAAAACGGCTTCACCCCTTGTAGGTAAAGCGCAGGCAGCTATCAATTAAATAGCTTGAAAATCAGTGACTGGCGCAACCATGTCCGGCCTTCTCGGGCATGGGCGAATCGCGCTCCACCCCGGCGGCATGCAGACGGGCTTCATAGTCCGCCCAAAGCTTGTCTTGCTGCGAGCCCAGGAAATACAGGTAGTCCCAGGAGAAGATGCCGGAGTCATGGCCATCGGAAAACGCAGGCTGCACGGCGTAGTTGCCGACGGGCTCCAGGCCAGCCAGCTCCACCTCGCGCTTGCCGGTCTGCAGCACCTCTTGACCCGGTCCGTGGCCTTGCACCTCGGCTGACGGCGAATACACACGCATCAGCTCAAAGGGAATGCGAAATTCAGCGCCATCGGAGAAAGTCACCTCCAGCACTTTGGACTGGCTGTGCACTGTGATCGACTGCGGCGTCGGAGCGCCTGATTGCAAACCTGCCATGAGCTCACCTATTCAAAAAATCTAAAGGGGCCACACCGCAATTGGCGGTGTGGCGGGATCGTTCAAGAAAGACGCGGATGCAGTGTTGCTTACACCAACACCCGTTCGATGCCGCCTTCGTTGGCCTTTTTGACGTAATCCGGCATCCACTGGTCACCCAGAATTTGGTTGGCCATCTCGACGACGATGTAGTCAGCCTCCAGCAGGCCATTGTTCAAATCATCGCCATAGCGACTCAGGCCCTGAAGACAGGCGGGGCAAGAGGTCAATATCTTGATGTTTTCCTTGGGCGCCAAACCACCCATTTCACGCAGCTGAGTTTCGCCTTTGAGTATTTCTTCTTCTTTGCGAAAGCGCACCTGAGTCGAAATATCCGGCCGATTCAGCGCCAATGTGCCAGATTCGCCACAGCAACGCTCAGACTGGACCACGTTATTGCCCAGCAATGCTTTCACCGTTTTGATGGGCTCCTGCAACTTCATGGGGCTATGGCACGGGTCATGGAACAAGAAAGAGCCCGCGTTTTGTAGCGTGATGCCTTTTTCCAGCAGGTACTCGTGGATATCAATGATCCGCGAGCCCGGGAAGATTTTGTCGAACTCATAGCCTTGCAGCTGGTCATAACAAGTGCCGCAGCTCACCACCACGGTTTTGATATCGAGGTAGTTCAGCGTGTTGGCGACCCGGTGGAACAACACCCGGTTGTCGGTGATCATCTTCTCGGCCTTGTCAAACTGACCCGACCCACGCTGGGGGTAGCCGCAGCACAGGTAGCCCGGTGGCAACACCGTCTGAACACCCGCATGCCACAACATGGCCTGTGTGGCCAAGCCCACTTGACTGAACAGGCGCTCGGAGCCGCAACCGGGGAAGTAAAACACGGCCTCGGTCTCGCTGTTGGTGGTCTTGGGGTCCCGAATGATGGGCACGTAGTCCTTGTCCTCAATGTCGAGCAAAGCACGTGCCGTCTTCTTGGGCAAGCCACCGGGAAGCTTTTTGTTGATGAAGTGAATCACCTGCTCTTTGATCGGTGCAGTGCCCAGCGTGGCCGGAGGCGCCTTGGTTTGCTTGCGCGCTACCACTTTGAGAATGTCAGCGGCAATGCGCTGCGCCTTGATAGCCACGTTGACCATGACCGAACGCGCGAACTTGATGGTCTCCGGGTTGGTCGCGTTCAACATGAACATGGCTGCGGCCCCCGCCGGACGGAAGCTCTTCTTGCCCATCTTGCGCAACAAGTTGCGCATGTTCATGGTCACGTCACCAAAGTCGATTTTGACGGGGCACGGTGACAAGCACTTGTGGCACACCGTGCAATGGTCGGCCACGTCTTCAAACTCTTGCCAGTGCTTGATGCTGACGCCCCGGCGCGTCTGCTCTTCGTACAAAAACGCTTCCACCAACAGCGAAGTGGCCAAAATCTTGTTGCGCGGGCTGTAAAGCAAATTGGCACGCGGCACGTGGGTGGCGCACACCGGCTTGCACTTACCGCAGCGCAGGCAGTCTTTCACGCTGTCGGCAATTGCGCCAATATCGCTTTGCTGCATGATTAAGGACTCATGCCCCATCAAGCCGAAGCTTGGAGTGTAAGCGTTGGTCAAATCAGAGCTAGGCGACCGTCCATCTTGCGCAAGCAGCTCTGAATTTCGTAGCAACTTGCCTTTATTAAAGCGGCCTTCCGGGTCCACCTTGGCTTTGTAGTCGGTGAACGGTTGCAGCTCTTCATCCGTCAAAAACTCCAACTTGGTGATGCCAATGCCGTGCTCGCCCGAAATCACGCCGCCCAGGGATCGCGCCAGTGCCATGATGCGTTTGACTGCGCCATGTGCCGCCTGCAGCATTTCATAGTCGTCGCTGTTGACTGGCAGGTTGGTGTGCACATTGCCGTCGCCGGCATGCATGTGCAACGCTGCCCAAACGCGGCCTTTCAGCACGCGCTTGTGCACGGCAGTGCACTCTGACAAGATCGCCTCGAAGGCACTTCCCGCAAAAATTTGCTGCAAAGGCAAGCGCAACTGTGTCTTCCAACTCGCCCGCAGGGTGTGGTCTTGCAACTGGGGAAACAGGGTTTCCACGTCAAGCAACCATCCGCCCCACAGCTTGCGAACCTCGCGCACCAGCGCCAGCGCCTGGCCGACCCGGTCTTCCAGCAGTTCGGCGGAGGGAATCTCGTTGGCGTCGTCTTGCTTGCCCAACGGCAGATTGCCCTTGGCAAAGAACTCTTCCAGGGCATCACAGAGCGCCAGCTTGTTGCTCAGGCTCAGTTCAATATTGATGCGCTCAATGCCGTCGGTGTACTCGGCCATGCGCGGCAGGGGAATCACCACGTCTTCGTTGATCTTGAAGGCGTTGGTGTGACGTGAGATTGCCGCCGTGCGCTTGCGGTCCAGCCAGAATTTTTTGCGCGCCTCTGGGCTGATGGCAATAAAGCCCTCGCCGCTGCGCGAATTGGCAATGCGCACCACCTCTGAGGTGGCCCGTGCCACGGCGTCAGCGTCGTTACCCGCAATGTCACCCACCAACACCATTTTGGGTAGGCCGCCGCGTTTGGATTTGGTGGCATAACCCACCGCTTTCAGGTAGCGGTCATCCAAATGCTCCAGGCCAGCCAACAACACGCCGGTGCGCTTTTGCTCGGCAAACATGAAATCTTTGATTTCGACAATGCTCGGCACCGCGTCCTTGGCGTTGCCAAAAAACTCCAGACACACCGTGCGGGTGTGACCCGGCATCTTGTGCACCACCCAGCGGGCACTCGTAATCAGGCCGTCGCAGCCTTCTTTCTGAATGCCGGGCAGCCCGCTCAAGAACTTGTCGGTCACGTCCTTGCCCAAGCCCTCTTTGCGGAAGGTCTTGCCGGGAATGTCCAGGCGCTCTTTGCGCAGCGGCGTTTTGCCGTCGGCCTTGAAATACTGCAACTCAAAGCTGGCCACGTCCACGTCATGGATCTTGCCCATGTTGTGGTCAATGCGGGTCACCTCCAGCCACTCGGCCTGAGGAGTGACCATGCGCCACGAGGCCAAGTTGTCCAGCGCTGTGCCCCACAGCACGGCTTTTTTGCCACCCGCATTCATGGCAATGTTGCCGCCAATGCAGGATGCTTCGGCAGACGTGGGGTCTACTGCGAACACATAGCCGGCCCGCTCTGCAGCGTCGGCCACGCGCTGGGTCACCACGCCGGCTTCGGTCCAGACTGTCCCCACCGGCTCGGACAAGCCGGGCAAGGTCAGCATCTCGACCTCGGTCATGGCTTCGAGCTTTTCGGTGTTGATAACAACACTTTTCCAAGTGAGAGGAATCGCTCCACCCGTGTAACCGGTGCCGCCGCCACGTGGAATGATGGTCAAACCCAACTCAATACAACCTTTGACCAGTGCGGCCATCTCAGCTTCGGTGTCCGGTGTCAGCACCACAAAGGGGTATTCCACGCGCCAATCGGTGGCATCTGTCACGTGAGAGACACGGCTAAGACCATCAAATTTGACGTTATCTTTGGCCGTCAGCTTGTTCAACACGCGTTGCGCCTTGCGCCGCAGCGCCGCCACTTCGACAAATGCGGCGTCAAAAGCAGCCACGGCGCGCCGGGCTGCCGTCAGCAACTCGCCCACCATGGCGTCGCGTGCGGGGTCAGTTTCAGGCGTACGGCGCTTTTGTACCTCAGACAAACGGTGCTGCAAGGCCTCGACCAGTTGGGCGCGGCGCTTGGGGTTATCGAGCAAATCGTCTTGCAAATAGGGGTTGCGCTGCACCACCCAGATATCACCCAGTACCTCGTACAACATACGGGCTGAACGCCCGGTGCGCCGCTCGTCACGCAGCTGATTCAGCCAATCCCAGGCGGGGGCGCCGAGCAATCGAATGACGATCTCTCGGTCAGAAAACGAGGTGTAGTTATAGGGAATTTCGCGAATGCGGGCATGACCGTGCGACGCGATCGTCGTCTCGGACACAAAGGGAGTGATCTGAATGGGGGCGTTCATCGGGTTCTGTGGTTGCAGCCAGAGCGAAAAACATGAGTCGTGCGACTCAAAAACCAGCTGGGGGCCGATATTACCGCAGTGCCCCATTCACGCACCGCCATGATGGAAACCCTGATCTACATGGGTGCAAATCTGATGTCTAATCGCTCACTCGTTTTTTCGACACTGAAGTGTCAAAAAAATGACATACAGCCGGGATACGCTCTCGCCTTTCATTCATATTAGGAGACTCCATGAAACTGAAACTAGTGACCGTGGCAATTGCAGCCGCTTTCTCTCTCTCAGCACAGGCCCAAACCGAAGTTCAATGGTGGCACTCCATGGGCGGCGCCCTGGGCGAGTGGGTCAATGACCTGTCTAAGGACTTCAACGCCAGCCAGAGCGAGTACAAGATTGTTCCCACCTTCAAGGGCAGCTACGACGAATCCATGACGGCGGCCATCGCGGCCTTCCGCTCTGGCAATGCGCCGCACATTCTGCAAGTGTTCGAAGTGGGCACCGCCACCATGATGGCCAGCAAAGGCGCGATCGTGCCCGTTGGCAAGGTCATGTCTGACGCAGGCATTAAATTTGATCCTGCCGCTTACGTGCCCGCCGTGGCCGGTTACTACACCGCCCCCAACGGTCAAATGCTGAGCTTCCCGTTCAACAGCTCCACCCCCGTCTTGTTCTACAACAAAGACGCCTTCAAGGCCGCGGGCATGGACCCTGAGAAGCCACCAACGACCTGGCCTGAAGTGGCTTTGGCCGCTGGCAAGCTCAAGGCCTCGGGTCAAAAGTGCCCATTCACCAGCAGCTGGATGAGCTGGACACAGCTGGAAAGCTTCTCTGCCTGGCACAACACCGAATTTGCGACCAAAGGCAACGGTATGCGCGGTATGGATGCCCGTCTGAACTTCAACAGCCCGCTGCATGTGCGCCACATTGAGAATCTGGGCAATATGGCTAAGACCGGCCTGTTTGTGTACAAAGGCCGTGGCAATGCGGCTGACGCGACCTTTGTATCTGGTGAGTGCGCCATGACCACCGCATCTTCCTCCTTGTATGGCAACGTCAAGCGCAATGCGAAGTTTGCCTCTGGCATTTCGACCCTGCCCTACTACCCTGATGTGGCCGGCGCACCTCAGAACACCGTCATTGGTGGTGCCAGCTTATGGGTGATGTCGGGCAAAAAAGCGGCTGAATACAAAGGTGTTGGCCAATTCTTCGCCTACCTGTCACAGCCTGAAGTGGCTGCTGCCAGCCACCAACGAACCGGCTACCTGCCTGTGACGCTGGAGTCCTTCAAACTGACGGACAAGGGCGACTTCTACAAGAAGAACCCCGGCACCGACGTGCCAGTGACACAGATGATTCGCAAAACAACGGACAAGTCGCGCGGCATTCGCTTGGGTAACTTTGTCCAGATTCGCACCATCAACGACGAAGAACTGGAAAACGTCTGGGCCGGCAAGAAAACTGCCAAAGAAGCCCTAGACACCGCCGTTCAGCGTGGCAACGAGCAATTGGAGCGCTTCCAGAAAGCCAACAAGTCTTAAGCTCACCCGCTCAGATTTAAGCTGAGCCCCCATCACACGCCGCAACCGGTTTTCCGGCTGCGGCGTGTATTTCATTTCACTGTCAAATTACCGCATCTTCTCCCCATGGAAAAACGCGTTCGATTCAAGTCAAGCTGGCTGCCCTGGGTCTTGATTGCCCCGCAAATGGCAATCGTGCTGGTCTTCTTTTTCTGGCCAGCTGCCCAAGCGCTGTACCAAAGTGTGCTCAGCCAAGACCCCTTCGGCATGTCCACCGAGTTCGTCGGCTTGGAGAACTTCCAGCGCCTCTGGGACGACAGC
>JBBKVN010000119.1:0-4023 GCA_037968455.1 Rhodoferax sp. | reverse complement strand
TTTGAGATCTCCGTGCACGAAGACGACGCCGACGCCCTCGCCCGCGCCCTCTTGGCCCAGCCTGAAGTGAAGCCTATTGGTCTGGGCGCGCGCAACTCGCTGCGCCTGGAAGCCGGCCTGTGCTTGTATGGCAACGACATTGACACCACCACCACGCCCGTCGAGGCGACCCTGAATTGGGCCATGCAAAAGGTGAGACGCACTGACGGCGCCCGCGCAGGCGGCTTCCCAGGCGCTACAAAAATACTAGCGCAACTCGCAGGCGGTGCGGGCGCTGCAAGCCGAAAACGTGTAGGACTCATGGCGCTGGAGCGTATTCCCGTGCGTGACCACACAGAATTACAAGACCTGGCTGGCAAACGCATTGGCGAAGTGACCAGTGGCCTGCTGGGCCCCACCATCGACAAGCCAGTGGCCATCGGCTATGTGCCGCCTGAATTGGCCGCGCTGGGCACAAAAATCAACGCCATGGTGCGCGGCAAGGCCGTGCCCATGGAGGTGGTGGCCATGCCGTTTGTGCCCACCAACTACTTCCGCGGCTAAAAACCACGGTTGGAGCCCGCCCTGCATTTTTACCGTCTCAACGACTGACCCCTTTCATCATTTTTTAGGAGCGCCTCCATGACCATCAAGTACACCCCTGACCACGAATGGCTGAACATTGACGGCGACACCGCTGTTGTCGGCATCACCCACCACGCGCAAGACGCCTTGGGGGATGTGGTGTTTGTGGACCTGCCAGAAGTGGGCGCCACCTTTGCCGCCAAAGACATCGCTGGCGTCGTCGAATCCGTGAAAGCCGCTGCTGACGTCTACATGCCGGTCACCGGCGAGATCATCGAAGTGAACGAAGCCCTGCGCGCTGACCCAGCTCTCGCCAACTCCGACCCACTGGGCGCCGGCTGGTTCTTCAAGGTCAAGCTATCCAACCCTGCCGAGCTGGACGCCCTGATGGACGAAACCAGCTACACCAGCTTCTCCGCTGGCGCCTAAACAAGGCTGCGGGCTGCAAGCCCAATCCGCCACCGCGGGTTGGCTGGCGCAGCCAACATCATCCACTCCTGGACGCAAGCAACACCCCCAAGGACTTTGCAATGCTGCTGTATGGCCATCACGAATCTGGACACGCGTACAAAGTGCGCCTGTTCCTGCTTCTGGCGCAGGTGGAGCACCGCTATGAGTGGGTTGATATCTCCAGCCCCCGTGACCAACGCTCGGCTGGGTTCCAGGCGGCAAGCGCCTATGGCGAAGTGCCGGTGCTGGTCGACGAGGGCCGCAGCTGGTGCCAGTCCAATGCCATCCTGATCCATCTGGCGCAAAAATTTGGCCAATTGACGGGGCAGGCTGACGAATGGCCTCGTGTGATGGAATGGTTGTTCTGGGAGCCTAACCGCATCAACTTCAGCATTCCCAACCTGCGTTTCTCGCACAAGTTTGTGCCACAAGCGCAGCCGGTGATTGATTTTTTGACCCAACGCGCCCACACCGACTTGGGCACGCTGAACACCCACCTGGCCCACCAGGCGTTTCTGCTGCCCTCGGGCTGCACCATTGCGGACCTGAGCTGCGCCAGCTACCTCTTCTGGCTGAATGAAGCCCAGCTGGATGTGTCGGCCTACCCCAACGTTTCCCGCTGGCTCACTGAGCTATCCCTTCTTCCCAACTGGCAACCGGCCTACCAGGCATTGCAAGCACCATGAACACCCTGAAATCACTAGAAAACACCTCCGAATTTATTGCCCGCCACATTGGTGTTGAGGCGGCGGATGAAGAAATGATGCTGAAGGTCGTCGGCTCGACTTCGCGCCGCGACCTGATTGACGGCATCGTGCCGCGCTCGATTGCGCGCCGGTCCGCCATGGCCATTCCGGCAGCCATCACGGAAGCCGCCGCATTGGCTGAGCTGAAGGCGATTGCGGTCAAGAACCATGTTTTCAAAAGCTACATCGGCCAGGGCTATTACGACACCCACACGCCGGGCGTGATTCTGCGCAACATACTGGAAAATCCCGCCTGGTACACCGCCTACACGCCTTACCAGGCCGAGATCAGCCAGGGCCGCATGGAAGCGCTGGTGAACTTTCAGACCATGGTGGTTGACCTCACCGGCATGCCCATGGCCAATGCATCCATGCTGGACGAAGCCACTGCTGCTGCCGAAGCCATGACGCTGGCCATGCGCGTGGGCAAGTCCAAGTCCATGACCTTTTTGGTGGACGACCAGGTGCTGCCGCAAACGCTGGAAGTGGTGCAAACCCGCGCCAAGCCACTGGGCATCATCGTCAAGGTGTGCAGCGGTGACGAAGGTTTGGCTGAAGACAGCTTTGCCGTGCTGCTGCAATACCCCGGCGTGAGCGGTGTGGTGCGCAACGACAAGGAGTGGATTGCCGCCTACAAAGCCAAAGGTGGCGTGGTCATCATGGCCGCCGATCTGCTGGCGCTGACCCTGCTGACACCTCCGGGCGAGCTGGGTGCCGACATTGCCGTAGGCACCACCCAGCGCTTTGGCATGCCTTTGTGCAACGGCGGCCCACACGCCGCTTACATGGCTTGCCGCGACGAATTCAAACGCTCTTTGCCCGGCCGCCTGGTCGGCGTGAGTGTGGACGTGCATGGCAACCCCACCTACCGTTTGGCCTTGCAAACCCGCGAGCAGCATATTCGCCGCGAAAAAGCCACCTCCAACATTTGCACCGCACAGGTTCTGCCGGCCGTGGTGTCCAGCATGTACGCTGTTTACCACGGCCCGCAGGGCCTGGTCCGTATTGCCCAGCGCGTGGCGACTTTCACCGCCATTCTGGCGCAGGGCCTGCAGGACATGGGCTACACCCTGGCCCACACCAGCGCGTTTGACACGCTCACCATCCAAACCGACGACGCTACTGATTTGATAGCTGCTCGCGCACTGGCTGCTTGCGCTAACCTGCGTTTGGTCTCTGCAACCTCTCTGAGTATCTCGCTGGACGAAACCACCACCCGTGACAACGTGGAAGAGCTGTTTGGCTTCTTCGCCAAAGACGGCGCCGCCCTGCCCACCGTGGCCGCGTTTGAACAAGGTCTGGACAACCTGCTGCCTGCCGCGCTGCGCCGGACCAGCCCTTTCATGACCCACCCGGTGTTCAACACGCACCATTCCGAAACCGGCATGCTGCGCTACATCCGCCGCCTGAGCGACAAGGATCTGGCGCTGGACCGCAGCATGATTCCGCTGGGCAGTTGCACCATGAAGCTCAACGCCACCAGCGAGATGATTCCCATCACCTGGCCCGAGTTCGCCCGCATTCACCCGTTTGCCCCGCGCAGCCAGTTGCTGGGCTACCTGGAGCTGGATGAGCAATTGCGCGCCTGGTTGTGCCAAGCCACCGGCTACGCCGGCATCAGCCTGCAGCCCAATGCGGGTTCACAGGGCGAGTACGCCGGCTTGCTCGCCATCAAGGGCTTTCATGAGGCCCACGGCCAAGGCCACCGCAACATCTGCCTGATTCCTTCCAGCGCGCACGGCACCAACCCCGCCAGCGCCCACATGGTTGGACTGACTGTGGTCGTGACCGCCTGCGACGCCCAAGGCAATGTGGACATGGCGGACCTGAAAGCCAAGTGCGAAAAGCACAGCGAGCACCTCGCCGCCGTGATGATCACCTACCCCAGCACGCACGGCGTGTTTGAGACCAGCGTGAAAGAACTCTGCGCCATGGTGCACGAGCACGGTGGCCGCGTGTACGTGGACGGTGCCAACATGAACGCCCTGGTTGGCGTAGCCGCCCCCGGCGAGTTTGGTGGCGACGTAAGCCACCTGACCCTGCACAAAACCTTCTGCATTCCCCACGGCGGCGGCGGCCCTGGTGTGGGCCCGGTGTGTGTGGTGGCTGATTTGGTGCCCTACCTGCCCGGCCACGTGACCGGCGGTGTGCCCAGCCATGGCGTGGGCGCCGTGTCTGCCGCGCCTTTGGGCAATGCAGCGGTGCTGCCGATCAGCTGGATGTACTGCCGCATGATGGGCGCGGATGGCCTCAAATCGGCGAC
>JBBKVN010000118.1:0-9676 GCA_037968455.1 Rhodoferax sp. | reverse complement strand
GCCTTTGCTGCCCTTCATGATTTGCCCCACCAAGGCGTTCAAAGCCTTGCCGTTGCCCGCTTTGTACTCGCCCACATTTTTGGGGTTGGCGGCCAGTACATCGTCGACGATTTTTTCCAGCTCGCCTGAGTCGTTCATCGGCTTCAAGTCTTTGTCTTCAATGATTTGATCAATGAAGGCGGCGAGATCTTCAATCTCCGACACCATCCGGGCACACATCTCCGCAAAAGCCACTTTGATCGTGCTACTGTTCAACTCGCCGATTGCCAATCTCTTGAGCAGTTCGCCCAGCGCGGTAGGAATAGGTATTTCTACGTCATCAATGTTGACGTCCAAACGGTTCATCAGCGCAGAGACCTCTCCTAACGTCCAATTGGCAGCCAGCTTGGGTTGCCCACAAATGGACGCGACGCTTTGGAAATAGTCCGCCATGGCCTTCGATTGCGTCAAGGCATTCGCATCGTACTCGGACAGCCCAAAGTCAGTGACAAACTTCATTGCCATTGCCCGCGGCAAAGGCTTCATTTCAGATTTCACTCGCTGCACCCACTCATCTGCAATCACCAAAGGCGGCAAATCAGGGTCGGGGAAGTAGCGGTAATCGGCCGCGTCTTCCTTGGTGCGCATGGCGCGGGTCTCGCCCGTATCCGGATTGAACAACACGGTGGCCTGCTGGACGGCGTGCCCGTCTTCAATTTGCTCGATTTGCCAACGAACTTCATAGTCGATGGCCTGCTGCATGAACTTGAAGCTGTTCAAATTCTTGACCTCACGCCGGGTGCCAAGCGCCTCGCCGGGCTTGCGCACGGACACGTTCGCGTCACAGCGGAAGCTCCCCTCCTGCATGTTTCCGTCGCAAATGCCAATCCAGGTCACAATTTTGTGCAGCTCTTTTGCGTAGGCAACGGCCTCTGCACTTGAGCGCATGTCCGGCTCGGTCACGATCTCCAGCAAAGGCGTGCCGGCACGGTTCAGGTCAATGCCGGTCTGGCCAATGAAGTCTTCGTGCAAAGACTTGCCCGCATCCTCTTCCAAGTGGGCACGCACCAACCGCACGGAACGTTTTTCGTCGCCCAAAAAGAACTCAACAACGCCACCCTGCACCACCGGTATTTCAAACTGGCTGATTTGATAGCCCTTGGGCAAATCGGGGTAGAAGTAATTCTTGCGCGCAAAAATGCTGCGTGGCGCAATGTGGGAGTTGACGGCCAGCCCGAATTGAATCGCCCGCTCAACCGCACCCTTGTTCATCACAGGCAAGGTGCCCGGCAGGGCCAAATCCACGGCGCAGGCCTGGGTGTTGGGCGCGGCGCCAAAGGCAATGGCTGCCCGACTGAAAATTTTGGATTGGGTGGACAACTGGGCGTGGGTTTCAAAGCCGATGATGACTTCATAGCCGGACACCAGTGGGCCGGTCGGACGGCCCTGCTGTTGGGCTTCAAATGGATTTACGGTTTCACTCATGTCAAAAGCCCTCCGGCGTCTGTGTGTGCCAGTCGGTGGCTTGCTGAAAACGGTGCGCCGCATTAAGCAGGCGCGCTTCCTGAAAATAGTTGCCAATCAATTGCAGCCCCACAGGCATATGGCCCGCGCCAAAGCCCACTGGCAAACTCATGCCTGGCAGGCCCGCCAGTGAACCCGGCAAGGTGAAGATATCTGCCAGGTAGTTGGCCACGGGATCTTTACTTTTTTCACCCAGCTTCCAAGCTACCGTGGGAGCCACTGGCCCGGCGATGACATCGCAAACCTTGAAGGCTTGCTGGAAATCGTCAGCAATCATGCGACGAATCTTCTGTGCCTGCAGGTAGTACGCGTCGTAGTACCCATGAGACAAAACGTAGGCGCCGGTCATGATGCGGCGCTTCACTTCATCGCCAAACCCTTCAGCACGGGTTTTCTTGTACATGTCGATCAAATCGGTGTACTTGTCAGCCCGGTGGCCAAACTTGACGCCGTCAAATCGGCTGAGGTTGCTGGACGCCTCTGCGGGGGCAATGATGTAGTACACCGGAATCGACAACTCGGTGCGTGGCAGCGAGATCGGAACCAAGCGCGCGCCCAGCGTTTCCAACTCCTTCAAGGCGGCATCCACCGCGCTGCGCACATCGGGCGCCAGACCGTCGCCAAAGAACTCAGCGGGCACGCCCACGCGCAAGCCGTCCAGAGAGTCATTCAGGCTGCGGCCAAAGTTCTCCGCTGGCACGTCGAGCGACGTCGAGTCGCGGTCCAGGTCCGGTCCGCACATGGCAGACAGCAACACGGCACAGTCTTCAGCCGTGCGAGCCATGGGGCCAGCTTGGTCCAGGCTGGACGCAAAAGCCACCATACCGTAACGAGACGCGCGCCCGTAGGTCGGCTTGATGCCGGTGATGCCGCAAAACGAAGCCGGTTGGCGGATCGATCCTCCGGTGTCAGTGCCCGTGGCCGCTGGCGCCAGTCGGGCTGCCACTGCTGCTGCACTGCCACCCGACGATCCGCCCGGCGTGCGGGTGACGTCCCAAGGATTTCTCACAGGGCCATAAGCCGAGTTTTCATTGGCCGAGCCCATCGCGAACTCATCACAATTCAATTTACCCAAAGTGACGACGCCGTCAGCGGCCAGCCGCTGGACAACAGTGGCGTCAAACGGTGACCGATAGCCCGTGAGCATTTTGGAGCCAGCAGTCGTGACAAAGTCACGAGTCACAAAGATGTCTTTGTGAGCCAACGGCACGCCGATCAAGGCGGGCAGCGTGTCGGCTTGTCCTTTTGACAGCAAATCATCGGCCTGGCGAGCTTGCCTCAGCGTGGCTTCCTCATTGATATCGAGAAACGCACCCAAGTCGGCGTGCGCCTTCGCCCGCGCCAAAAAATGTTGGGCCGTTTCAACGGCTGAGACCTTGCGATCTCGCAATTGGTGGGCCAACTGGGTGACGGTCAGGTGATGGAGTTCAGATGTAGCGTTCGTCATCGTGTGTTCTTTTTATTCGATCACCTTGGGTACAAGAAACAAGCCGCTCTCGACGGCGGGTGCGTTGCGCTGATTGGCTTCAATATTGTTGGACTCACTCACCACGTCATCACGCAAGCGCAAGGCGATGTCTTGATTGACCGCGACCGGATGCGCCAGAGGCTCGATACCCGAGGTATCAACGGCGCGCATTTTTTCGACAATTTCGAAAAAACCGTTCATTTGAGTCAGCAGGCGCTCACTTTCGTCAGACTTGAGTTCAAGCCTTGCCAAATTGGCGATGCGAGCGATGTCATCGGATGTCAGGGACATGGCAGATTTTCATTGGAAACCGGGTGTAACACGCTTGCAAAGAAGCGCGTCCGGTCAGGTTGTTCATATGGGATGGGGTATTATCCCGCCTTTGGCCGCGCGCTTGCAAAATCGCAATTTCTGGCCAGAAATGTACTAATTTTGAACCCGTCAACCAGTGGTGATGGCTTGCCGAAGAGCAAGCCATGCCCGAGAGGAATTTTAATGTTCGGAGCATTTCGTCAGTACTTCTCCACTGACCTGGCCATCGACCTTGGCACCGCCAACACCCTGATCTACGTTCGTGACAAAGGCATTGTGCTGGACGAACCGTCCGTCGTTGCCATCCGCCACGAAGGCGGACCACAAGGCAAAAAGACCATCCAGGCAGTCGGCAAAGAGGCCAAAGCGATGTTGGGAAAGGTCCCAGGCAACATCGAAGCTATTCGACCGATGAAAGACGGCGTCATTGCCGATTTCACGGTGACTGAGCAGATGCTCAAGCAGTTCATCAAGATGGTGCACCCGCGCAGCATGTTTCGCCCCAGCCCGCGCATCATCATTTGTGTTCCCTGCGGATCGACCCAGGTCGAGCGCCGAGCCATTCGTGAATCGGCGTTGGGCGCCGGTGCCAGCGATGTCTACCTGATTGAAGAACCCATGGCCGCAGCCATTGGAGCCGGCTTGCCCGTCAGTGAAGCCAGCGGCTCCATGGTGGTGGACATCGGCGGTGGCACCACCGAGGTCGGCGTGATCTCATTGGGTGGCATGGTCTACAAAGGCAGTGTGCGGGTGGGCGGCGACCGTTTCGACGACGCCATCATCAACTACATTCGCCGCAACTACGGCATGCTCATCGGCGAGCCCACGGCAGAAGCCATCAAGAAGAACATTGGGTCCGCCTTTCCCGGCAGCGAAGTTCGCGAAATGGAAGTTCGCGGCCGCAACCTGTCTGAAGGCGTGCCGCGCAGCTTCACGATCTCCAGTAACGAAATTCTGGAAGCCCTGACCGACCCGATCAACAACATTGTTTCGGCCGTCAAAAATGCGCTGGAGCAAACGCCACCTGAGCTTGGCGCCGATATTGCAGACCGGGGCATGATGCTTACGGGCGGTGGCGCCTTGTTGCGCGACCTGGATCGCCTGCTGAACGAAGAGACCGGTCTTCCCGTCCTCGTGGCCGAAGACCCGCTGACCTGCGTGGTCCGCGGCTGCGGCATTGCGCTGGAACAAATGGACCGCCTGGGTTCCATTTTCACCAACGAATAACGTCGGGAAGCGGCGATGCCTCTCGGTACGCTGGACGGAACACCCCCACCATTTTTCAGACAGGGCCCCTCCGCCCTGTCCAAACTGACGTTCTTCAGCGCACTCGCGCTGTTTCTGATGGTCGCCGACACGCGGCTGCAAATCGCACAACCACTGCGGGTCGCGGTAGCGACTGTCCTTTACCCGGTTCAATGGACTGTCATGCAGCCTGTGCTTTGGGCCCGGACGGGCGGCCAGTATTTCGAGTCCCTCGAACAAGCGCAAGCCAATGAAGAAGCGGCACAGCGCCAACTCAGCCTGCAATCCCAACGGGCCAACCAGGTTGAGCAATTGGCGCTGGAGAACGGGCGGCTGAGAGAACTGCTTGGATTGCGTGAGCGATTAACGACGTCCGCACAAGCCGCACAAGTGCTTTATGACGCCGCAGACCCCTACACCCACAAAGTCATCGTGGACCGCGGCTCGGTCGATGGCACCTTGCCCGGCTCACCTGTGCTCGATGAGCATGGCATTCTGGGCCAAGTGACCCGCGTGTACCCCATGATCAGCGAGGTGACCCTGATCATTGACCGCGACCAAGCCATTCCTGTGCTCAACACCAGAACAGGCGCCCGGGGGCTGGTCTTTGGCGACCCCAGCGCGCGAGCCAGTTCACTGGAGTTGCGATTCATGGCGGCCAGCGCCGACGTACAGCAAGGCGATCAATTGACGACCAGTGGCGTTGACGGCGTCTACCCGGCGGGGTTGCCTGTGGCCCGGGTTGAAAAAGTCGAACGACGAGCAGACACTGCCTTTGCCAGGATCACCTGCGCACCACTGGCCCAGGTGAATGGTGTACGGCATGTGATGATTCTGACGCCGGTGGGTCCGCAAATTTCCGCCCGACCCGAGCTGCCGCCCACTGGCGGCGGTGCTCGAAAAGGACTCCGACCATGATCATGCGACCAGGGCAGCAGCTCTTGCTGCCGGCCAGCCCGTTTTTCATCTGGTCCAGTCTGCTGATCGCGCTGGCACTCAACATGCTGCTCAACATGGGGCTGTGGGGCCGCGCCGCATGGATGCCTGATCTCTTGGCGTTGACCCTGGCCTTCTGGACCGTGCATCAACCCAGACGGGTTGGCATAGGTGCGGCCTTCCTTTTTGGTCTGTTTGTGGATGTGCACCAGGGCTCCATGCTGGGCCAGCACGCACTGGCCTATACCGTGTTGAGCTTTCTGGCCATTGCCATCCACCGCCGGCTGCTTTGGTTCGGCGTGCCGTCCCAGGCTCTGCAGGTCCTGCCCTTGTTTGTTGCCGCCCATGCGATCGAGTTGTTGGTGCGCCTGCTGGCGGGGGGCAAGTTCCCAGAAGTCTGGATCTTGCTCGCGCCCGCCATCGAATCATTGCTCTGGCCGATTGTGAGCGTTCTTTTGCTAATGCCGCAAAAAAGGGCCCCCAACCCCGATGCGCACCGACCCCTTTGACATGAGGGCGGCCCACTCATGACGGTTCTGCGCAATGTCGAAGCGGATTTGTCACGTTTTCGTGTCCGGGTGCTGGCGGCCAGTTTGCTGGTGGTGTTCTGTTTTTCGCTGGTGGTAGCCCGCCTCGTCTATCTTCAGGTCATTCGGCACCAGGATCTGCTTGAGCAAGCGGAAAGCAACCGCACGGCCGTCATCCCGGTGGTTCCCAATCGGGGGTTGATTCTGGATCGCAATGGTGTCGTCCTGGCCACGAACTACTCGGCGTACACGCTGGAAATCACGCCATCCCGTGTGGGCGACCTCGAAAAGACGATCGATGAATTGTCCCAACTGGTGGAGATCACACCACGTGACCGGCGCCGCTTCAAACGCTTGCGGGACGAGGCGAAAAACTTTGAGTCCCTGCCATTGCGCAACCGCCTGAGCGACGACGAAGTCGCTCGTTTTGCCGCCCAACGTTACCGTTTCCCCGGTGTCGAGATCAAGGCCCGGCTGTTTCGAAACTACCCGTTCAGCGAATTGGCCAGTCACGTCATAGGCTACATAGGCCGCATCAACCGGGCCGAAAAAGACCGGCTTGACGACTCAGACGAACAGGCCAACTACCGCGGCACCGAGTACATTGGAAAACTGGGTGTCGAACAAAGTTTCGAGACGCGCCTGCACGGCACCACCGGCGTGGATTCCATGGAAACGTCGGCTGGGGGCTATGCCACGCGACGACTGGCCAGCACCCCGTCAACGCCGGGCGACACCATCATGCTGTCGATCGATATCAAGCTTCAAAGCCTGATCGAGGAAATGTACGGCGATCGGCGGGGCGCCTTGGTGGCTCTGGACCCCAAAACGGGAGAGGTGCTGGCATTTGTCAGCAAACCTACATTCGACCCCAACCTGTTCGTTGACGGCATTGACTCCGAAAGCTGGAAAGGCCTGAATGAATCACCGGACAAGCCGCTGCTCAACCGGGCGTTGCGCGGCACTTACCCGCCAGGGTCAACGTACAAACCCTTTATGGCGCTGGCAGCGCTCGAAACCGGCAAACGAACTGCCAGCACCCAGATCAACGATCCACTGTTCTTCATGTTTGGTGGCCGCCGATTTGGCAGCCCGGAAAATGAGCGCGGCGGCATCATGGACATGCATCGATCCATTGTGGAATCAAGCAATGTGTACTACTACTCCCTGGCCAATGAGCTGGGCGTGGACGTCATTCACGACTTCATGAAGCCGCTTGGTTTTGGTCAGATCACGGGCATCGACATCAATGGCGAGGTGCGCGGTGTTTTGCCGAGCCAGGACTGGAAACGCGCTTACTACAAAAACCGCGCCCAGCAGAAGTGGTATGCCGGAGAAACGATTTCGTTGGGCATTGGGCAAGGCTATAACAGCTTCACGATGCTGCAGCTGGCGCACGCTACGGCCACGGTGGCGAACAACGGTGTCGCCCACAAGCCCCAACTCGTGATCGCGACACGCGATGCCAGCACCCACGCACGCGCCGCGGTGCCGGCGCAACCGGCCGTGGATTTGGGCTACAAACCGCAACACATCGACGTCATCCGAAAAGCCATGGTGGGTGTGACGATTGACGGAACGTCAAGATTCGTATTTGCAGGGGCCGGCTATCCTTCGGGCGGAAAAACAGGCACCGCGCAGGCCGTGGGACTCAGTCAAAAAAGCAAATACAACGCCTCCAAACTGGAGGAGCACAAACGCGACCACTCTCTCTACATCGCGTTTGCACCGGCCGACGACCCCAAAATTGCCGTGGCAGTGATTGTTGAGAATGCAGGTTATGGCTCCGCCCATGCAGCCCCCATCGCGCGGCGTGTTTTTGACTACTGGCTGCTGGGCCAATACCCCAGCGAACAGGACATGGCGGCGGTCAAAGTCGGGCAGGTGGGCGCCCCTATGGGCAAGCCCCGGTTGGCGGCGGATGTCCCATGGCCGCCTCTGAGAGCGGGAGCAATTGCGCCAGACAAAGCGACTGGCCCGACTGAAGTCAGTCGGGCCACGCCTTGATCAGGACGTCAAGCGCAGGTCACTCTGTCTCGACCAGATTGTTTGGATTGATACAGGACCCGGTCTGCTCGCGAGATCAAGCGCTGCGCGTCGTCACCGGGCTGCATGACGGCCACCCCGCCGGAGATCGTCACACTCAGCACCACCTCCTTGGTGCGCCGATCGCGAATTCGCATGGTCCGTGTGCGCTGGTTCACCAATTCCGCGATCTTAAGAGCCTGATCGATCGAGGTATTGGGCAGCAAAATAGCGAACTCCTCACCGCCAAAGCGCGCCACTGATTGCGTTTTGTCTGTCACGCAGCTTCGCAACACCTCGCCAATGGCTTGAAGCACACGGTCGCCCATGAGGTGCCCATGCGTGTCGTTGACCTGCTTGAAGTAATCGATATCAAGCATGACCAGCCCATGCGCACAACCGGTGTCAGGGGCCTGAGCGACCATCGCAGCGAGTTTTTCATCAAAACCTCGCCGGTTGAGAACCTGTGTCAGTGGATCCAGCAGCACCTCATCGCGAACTCGAACCAACTCCCCTTGTAGCCGCAAGATCTCGTTGCGACTTGCCAGCACTTGCTGCTCCAGATCGCCGGCAGAACTTCGCATCAGCGCCGTTCCTTCCCTCGCCTGCGACATAAGAGAGGTCACACCTGCCGCATCTTTTAGACCTAGCGCGGTGTTCAATCCGTCCAACTGTTCACCATAGTGGCCGGCGTGCTTGGCCGTGAGCGAGGCCTGCTCCCCCATTCCCGCCATGGTTTGTTGCAGTTCGTTGGCGATCTTGTACATGGCTGATGGGTCCACCTCCGCAACGCCTTCCTGGTACAGCCGAAGCAGTGTCGCGCCGCTCAGGCGCTTCTCGGTCACCATGGCATCGGTCACGGCTTGCTTCAGCCAGGCATTTATTCCTGAAACAAATTCATACCAGACGGTAAAGGAGATTGGATTGAACGGGGCGTCATGTTGCCCCATCAATGCAATAACCTGGCGCAACAACTCGGCGCTTTGCTCTTTTGACTCTTGATAACGCATGTATTCTCCGCGGGGCATGAAGGCCTCTTGATGCGAAACAGGCAGTCCAGCCGGACTGCCCTCCCAATCTGACGCCGAATGATATCCCCCAACGCCAAAGGCTGCTTGGCACGAACCCCGGCTTAGCGCAGAAACGCGTCGTAACCTGTTTTCAAAATCAGGGCGCCCACCACCACGATAAAGAAGACCCGCACAAAGGCCGTGCCGTGTTTCAGCGCCATGCGCGTTCCCAGCAAGCTTCCCACCACGTTCGCCACGGCCATCACGACCACGAAATGCCACCAGATGTGACCTTTCACGACAAATAACCCCAAGGCGGCGACATTGGTGGCTGTGTTGATCAGCTTGGCTGCGGCCGACGCACTAAGAAAGTCATAGCCCAGCAAGCGTACAAACAAAAACACGAGGAAACTGCCCGTTCCTGGGCCAAAAAATCCGTCATAAAACCCAATCACAGCACCAATGCCTGCGGCAATATAGGCCTCCTGGGAGCCCGCGTAGCGCGGCGCATGGGAATGCCCCAAACGCTTATTCACCAAGGTGTAGATCAGCACGGCCAACAGGATGACGGGCAACAACTTTCGTAAAAAATCAGGGGACACGATGGTGACCAACCAAGCCCCTGCAAACGAGGCCACAAACCCTGCCCC
>JBBKVN010000117.1:0-4024 GCA_037968455.1 Rhodoferax sp. | reverse complement strand
GCCGCGCGCCCAGTTGACGCATGGGCAGCAGGCGTGCGCCGGGGGCCACACCACCCGCGTGTTCGCTGGGTTCACGAATGTCAATCAACACCGCGCGGCCCGCTTGCAGATCAGCGCGGGCGGTGTCCAGCGACACCGAGTCGGCGTCTAGGCTGGACTGGGCACAGACGGCGGTGCTCAGGCCCAGAACCAAGGCCAAAATGGCGACGCGGCGGGGCAGGGAATGAAGGTACATGGCGGGGTCCTAGTTTCAGAGCAGTATGAACGACAAGGGATTTTCAGGCTTGCGCCACGTCAAGCACCGTCAGCCTGCCCGGCCCACGGCCACACCACGCAGAAAAGCCAGCAGCCCGGCGTCCACCTCCAGCCCGGCCAACAAGGCCGGGACAAGAGTGACATCACGGGTGCCACCCAGCCTCGTTTGCAGGGCCTCGGCCTGACTCCGCCAGCGCCGGGTTTGCGCTTTGGGCAGCAAGAATTTCAGAGCCTCCAGGCCATAACGCAGGCGTTTGGCCTGCAGACGAATTCGGTGGATTTGCTCAGGGGTGTTGCTGCGCTTGCGGGCACGCTTCAAGCGGCGGTGCAAATGGTCCACTTGCTGGCGTGCCCAGGGCTTCAGTTTGGGGCCTGAAGCTGGCGTGCCCGTCAGACCGGCCAGCCACTGGGTGGTGAGCAGCAGGCAGGCGCCCACAGTGGGGTCTTGCAGGGCATAGCGCACGGTTTTTCTTTGCAGGGCGGTGGCTTCGTCCAGCGATGCAGCCATGGCCTGCCAAGCCTCAGACCGGCGCGGGTCGCCGGCCACAAAGGCGTTGGCCAGCGGGGGCAAAGTGTCCAGCCGGGCCACATCCAGGTCACGCAAGGCACCCAGGCAGTCAAGCAGGGGCTGCAGAGCGGTCCAGGACGGCCGAGCCTGGGGCGCCAGCACGGGCGAAGACAGGCGCAGCGTGCTTTTGAAACGGCGCCAGCCAATGCGGGCCTGGTGCGCCAACTCGGGGTCGTCACGGTGGCTCAGGGCGATCAAATTGGTGGTGAACTGGTTGAACATGTCGCGCAGCAGCAGGCCAGCGGCATCGGTCACGCTTTGGCATGATTTGAGCCGGACGGGCTGCGCGGTGAGTGGCGCGTCCAGCGTGCCTTGCGCCAGCGCAAATCCACGCTGGGCTTTGCTGATGCTGGCAGGGACCAACGCCACAGTGCGGGCCAACTCCTGCGCCAACTCAAACAGGGCTTCGGGCGGGCCGGCTTTGAGCTCCAGTTCCAGCTCAAAAATAGGGGCCCGCTGGCCGCCGGCGATGACTTCGCCCTGGTCCAGCGCGACTTCAACCACACTGCCGTTGCGCCGGCGCACCGTCCACAACGTGCGTTCAAAGTCGGTGGAAAAAGCAGGTGCCAAGGCTTTGAACACGGCGCCGTCGGGGTCCAATGTCGTCCAGGGTGTGGCTTTCAACGCCTTGCGCGACAGGGCCGCACCGCGCACCGGGCTTTCCCACTCGCCCCGTTGGCTCAGGGCCGAGTCACTGGTGCCGGCCATCTTCAGGGTTTGCAGCCACTGGGTGGCGCCCTCGGTGCCGACCTGGCGCGTGCGCAAGGCCACACGTTGCCCACGCAAGCGCTGGTCGGGCGTGTCGTAGTAGACGTTGCGCAGCATCTGGCGGGTTGGCTTTCGCCGCGCCAGCAGGGGCGAGCGGGCCAGGCGCTGCGCCACCAGGGCGGTGTCGGCGCCAGGCAGAGCGAGCTTGAGCTCGATCTCAACAAACGACGGGGTAGTGCGGGTGTGGGCTGATGTCATCAACAGCTCCCGCTGGCGGTTGGCCCGCCTTCAGGCCGCGCTGGCACTGGCCTTTTTGAGGATGGCGTAGAGCTGGTCCTTGAGCAGGAGTTTTTCTTTTTTGAGGGTTTCAATTTCTTCGGGCGTGGCGGGCTCCATGTGGGCCTCCTTGTGCCGGATAACGCGGTCCAGATCATTGTGCTTGTCAAACAGGCGGATGAAATGGTGGTCGCTGGTCTTCAATTCGGTGATCAGGTCGCGGAACTCAGGGAACATAGCTACTCCTCAGGTAAGGCAGGGGTACGCCCTGCACAGGGTCTCAGTCTGACCACTTTAACCCGCGAAGCCGCTGCCGTCCATGCATGGGATCAAGCGCTGTGTGGGTTACCCCCGCATCAGCGCCTCAATTTCAGCCACGGTCACGGGTACGCCCCGGCTGAGCAGTTCGCAGCCGGTTTCGGTGACGAGGGCGTCGTCTTCAATGCGAATGCCGATGTTGTGAAACTGCTCGGGCACGCCTTCAGCCGGGCGCACGTAGATGCCGGGCTCGATGGTGAGCACCATGCCGGCTTGCAGAATGCGCGAGGGGCGGTCGACCACGGTTTGGCCGGTGAGCGGGTCAGTACGCTCCTTCGTTTTGGACAACTCAGAAGGCTCGTTGTAGCTGCCGCAGTCGTGCACATCCATGCCCAGCCAGTGGCTGGTTCGGTGCATGTAGAAAGGAAAGTAAGCGCGTTTCTCGATCACGTCGTCGCGCGTGCCGACCTTGTTTTTGTCCAGCAAGCCCACGTCCAACATGCCTTGCGCCAGCACCTTGAGGGTGGCGTCGTGCGGGTCGGTGAAACGGGCCCCGGCACAGGTGGCGGCCACGGCGGCCTCTTGCGAGGCCAGCACCAGCTCGTACAAGGCCTTTTGCGGGCCGGTGAAGCGGCCGTTGGCGGGGTAGGTGCGGGTAATGTCGCTGGCGTAGCCATCGAGCTCGCAACCGGCGTCAATCAAGACCAGCTCACCGTCTTTGACGGCGCCCGCCTCGGCGCGGTAGTGCAGCACGCAGGCGTTGGCACCGGCGGCCACAATGGAGCCGTAAGCGGGGTGCTGCGAGCCATGGCGGCGAAACTCGTGTAAAAGCTCGGCGTCCAAGTGGTACTCGCGCACGTCTTCGCCCCGGCGCAGCATGCTGGCGGTGAGCTGCATGGCGCGAATGTGGGCGCCGGCGCTGATCTGCGCGGCGCGGCGCATGGTGGCTTGCTCATACGGGTCTTTGATCAGGCGCATCTCGTCGAGCACGCTGCACAGATCGCGGGTCTGTTCCGGGCACAGCGCGCCAGATCGTTGACGACCACGCACTTTGTTCAACCAGCCGTCCACCTGGGTCTCCAATCCCTTGTGGGTGGCAAACGGAAACCACACGGCGTCACGACCGTCCAGCATGCGGGGCAATTCGGTGTCGATGTCGGCCACGGAAAACGCCGCGTCCATGCCCAGTTGGGCGGGCGCGGCGTCCGGGCCGAGGCGGTAGCCGTCCCAGATTTCGCGCTCCAGGTCTTTGGGCTGACAAAACAAAGTGCTTTTGCCGTCGCCCGTGACCACCAGCCAGCCCTTGGGTTCGGCAAAGCCGGTCAGGTAGAAAAAGTAGCTGTCCGGGCGGTACAAAAAGTGGGCGTCGCGATTGCGCTGCTGCTCGGGCGCGGTGGGAATGAGGGCAATGCCGCGCGGGCCCAGCAGGGCGGCCAGCTTGGCGCGGCGTTCGGCGTGGGGGGCGGTGGTGGCACGTTGGGTCATGGTGGCGTGAGGCTGCGTTGGGACAAGCTGACATTAGAGCGGAAATTGTCAGCCCGTCAGCGGAACGTGGGCGTTGCCCGGCGAAAAGTGCCCGTCGTCCCCCTGCCTCCGGGGTAACCCTGAGCCGGCGATCTGCGAGTAGTATCTCGTCCCTGTGATGCGCCAGCCCCCTGCACATTGGACCGGGGTCATGTCGTAAACCCAGGGACCGGATGGTGAATGCCATGCGAACTCTCGCGAAAAAAGGATGCACATGATCGATCGTCGTCAGGTACTTGGCAGCGCCGCTGCGATGGGTTGGGCCTTGGGGCGCCCCGCCTTTGCCCAATCTGAAAAAAACATTGTTTTGGGCCAGTCCCTTCCGCTGAGTGGGCCGTCCCTGCTGCTGGGCAGCCAATACAACCAGGGCGCACGCCTTTACTTTGATGCACTGAATGCCAAAGGCGGCATCAACGGGCGGCTGATTGAACTCAA
>JBBKVN010000116.1:0-4499 GCA_037968455.1 Rhodoferax sp. | reverse complement strand
CCTTGAAGGACTTATGCTGCGCCTGCAAAATGCCGCCCCCCGCCCACTACATAGCTTCTGCTAGGGTGATTTGTGCTGATCCTCCCTTCGCCGGTGCGCCATCCGCAGTGTGCCGGTTCACTAAAAAAGATCACGCAGGAGATTTGACGTGCACATCGGTGTTCCTCTCGAAACCCATGTCGGCGAAACGCGAGTAGCCGCCACGCCAGAAACCATCAAGAAACTGATCGGCCAAGGCCATCAGGTCACCGTGCAGAGCGGAGCCGGCGTCAGCGCCAGTATCCCCGACAGCGCCTATGAGGCAGCCGGCGCAAGCATCGGCAGCGACGCCGCCGCCTTCGGTGCCGAACTGGTACTCAAGGTAGTGGCGCCCACGGATGCTGAACTGGTCCACATGCAGACCAACGCAGTGCTGGTCGGCATGCTCAATCCGTTCAGCAACGAGACCATCGCGCGGATGAACGCTCGCGGTATCACCGCCTTCGCCCTCGAAGCCGCGCCGCGTACCTCGCGCGCGCAGAGCCTCGATGTGCTCTCGTCGCAGGCCAACATCGCCGGCTACAAGGCCGTGATCATGGCGGCTGACAAATACCAACGCTTTTTCCCCATGCTGATGACCGCTGCCGGCACCGTGAAAGCGGCGCGCGTGGTCATTCTGGGTGTCGGCGTGGCCGGCCTGCAAGCCATTGCCACTGCCAAGCGGCTCGGCGCGGTGATTGAGGCCTCTGACGTGCGCCCCAGCGTGAAAGAGCAAGTGGAGTCACTGGGTGGCAAGTTCATTGACGTGTCTTACGACACGCCCGAAGAAAAAGAAGCGGCCGTGGGTGTGGGCGGTTATGCCAAGCCCATGCCGCAAAGCTGGCTCGATCGCCAAAAAGCCGAAGTGGCCAAACGTGTGGCGCAGGCCGACATCGTGATCAGCACCGCGCTCATTCCGGGGCGGCCCGCCCCGGTGCTGGTGACTGAGGAGATGGTCAAGTCCATGAAGCCGGGCTCCGTCATCATCGACATCGCCGCAGGCAAAGGCCCGGACGGTGTGGGCGGCAATTGCCCGCTGTCTGAGGCCGACAAGACGGTGCTGAAACACGGCGTGACCATCGTTGGGGAGACCAATTTGCCCGCTCTGGTGGCGGCCGACTCCTCGGCGCTTTATGCCCGCAATGTGCTGGACTTTCTGAAGTTGATCATCAACAAAGAAGGCGCCTTGCATGTAGACATGGAAGACGACATCGTTGCTGCCTGCCTGATGGCCCAGGGCGGCGAAGTCAAACGCAAATAAGCCAGTTCAACCAGGAGCGAATCACACCATGGATATCTTGTCCCCCACGGTCACTAACCTGATCATCTTTGTGCTGGCGATTTACGTCGGTTACCACGTCGTCTGGACCGTCACCCCTGCATTGCACACGCCTTTGATGGCGGTGACCAACGCCATTTCTGCCATCGTCATCGTGGGCGCCATGCTGGCGGCTGCGCTGACCGAAACCTCGCTCGGCAAAACCATGGGCGTGCTGGCCGTGGCGCTGGCGGCGGTGAATGTGTTTGGTGGCTTCATGGTCACCCGGCGCATGCTGGAAATGTTCAAGAAGAAAGAGAAAAAAGTCGCTGTGAAGGAAGGTGCCCAATGAGCCTGAATCTCGTTACCCTGCTGTACCTTTTTGCCAGCGTCTGCTTCATTCAGGCGCTCAAAGGCCTGAGTCACCCCACGACGTCGATTCGGGGCAACCTGTTCGGCATGATTGGCATGGCCGTCGCCATCGTCACCACCGGCGCGTTGATTTTTAAACTGGCCGACCAACTGGGTCAAAACGGCCTGGCCGGCATGACCTGGGTGATTGGTGCCTTGTTGGTGGGCGGCACCGCTGGCACCATCATGGCCAAACGCGTCGAGATGACCAAGATGCCGGAGTTGGTCGCTTTCATGCACAGCATGATTGGTCTGGCAGCGGTGTTCATCGCTGTGGCGGCTGTGGCTGAGCCTTGGGCCTTCAGCATTGCCGCCAAAGGCAACGCCATTCCTACGGGCAACCGGTTGGAACTGTTCTTGGGTGCAGCCATTGGTGCCATCACCTTCAGCGGCTCGGTGATTGCGTTTGGCAAGCTCTCAGGCAAATACAAGTTCCGCTTGTTCCAGGGCGCGCCGGTGCAGTTTGCCGGTCAACACAAGCTCAACCTGATTCTGGGCCTGGCCATGCTGGGTCTGGGGTTGATGTTCACCTTCACCGAGAGCTGGACTGCATTTTTTGCCATGCTGGCCATCGCCTTTGTCATGGGCGTGCTGATCATCATCCCAATTGGCGGCGCGGACATGCCGGTGGTGGTGTCCATGCTGAACAGTTACTCCGGCTGGGCGGCAGCAGGGATTGGCTTCAGCTTGAACAACGCCATGCTGATCGTGGCCGGCTCACTGGTGGGTAGCTCCGGCGCGATTCTGAGCTACATCATGTGCAAGGCCATGAACCGCTCGTTCTTTAACGTGATTTTGGGTGGTTTTGGCGGCGAGGCCACCACGGCGGTTGCCGGTGCAGCCGTTCAGCGCCCGGTCAAGTCCGGTAGCGCCGACGATGCCGCATTTGTGCTCAGCAATGCCGAAACCGTGGTCATCGTGCCCGGCTACGGTCTAGCCGTGGCCCGTGCGCAGCACGCGGTCAAGGAACTAGCTGCCAAGCTCACCGAGAAGGGCATCACGGTCAAGTACGCGATTCACCCGGTGGCTGGGCGCATGCCGGGCCATATGAATGTGTTGTTGGCCGAGGCCGAAGTACCTTACGACCAGGTGCACGAGATGGAAGACATCAATGGCGAGTTTGGCCAAGTGGATGTGGCCATCATCCTGGGTGCGAACGACGTGGTGAACCCTGCCGCTCATGTCAAAGGCAGTGCCATTTACGGCATGCCGATTCTGGAAGCCTACAAAGCCAAAACCATCATCGTCAACAAACGAAGCATGGCGGCGGGTTACGCAGGTCTGGACAACGAGTTGTTCTACATGGACAAGACCATGATGGTGTTTGGCGACGCCAAGAAAGTGGTTGAAGACATGGGCAAAGCCATCGAGTAATTCGTGGCGAGGTTTAGAGGGTTCTCCCTCTGAATTCCTAGGGAAAACACAGGCGGGGCCGCCTGTGTCAGGGGCGAGAATGTCGCCCTTCTGAATACGTAGATGAAGGCATGGCAATGACAGATCGCATTTGGCTCAAAAGTTACCCCGAAGGTGTTCCTGCGGACCTGGACATGACGCAGTACACCTCCCTGGTGGCTCTCATGGAGGAGAGTTTCAAAGCGTTTTCCAGCCGTACCGCCTACAGCTTCATGGGCAAAGAGGTGACGTACGGTCAAACCGACAGCCTGAGCCAGGCCTTCGCGGTGTATTTGCAAAGCTTGGGCCTGGACAAGGGCGACCGCGTCGCCATCATGATGCCCAACGTGCCCCAGTACCCGGTGGCGGTGGCAGCCATTCTGCGGGCGGGCTACGTGGTGGTGAACGTCAACCCCTTGTACACACCGCGTGAACTGGAGCACCAGCTCAAGGATTCGGGCGCCAAAGCCATCGTCATCATTGAGAATTTTGCCGCCACGCTGGAGAAATGCCTGGCCGCCACCCCCGTCAAGCATGTGGTGCTCTGCGCCATGGGCGATCAACTGGGCTTGCTCAAAGGCGCCTTGGTCAACTACGTGGTGCGCCATGTCAAAAAAATGGTGCCCGCCTACAACTTGCCAATCGCGGTGCGCTTCAACGAAGCGGTGGCACGCGGCAGCAGAGGCACAGTCAAACCGGCGAACCTGACGCCTGATGACGTGGCCGTGCTGCAGTACACCGGTGGCACCACGGGCGTGTCCAAGGGCGCGGTTTTGCTGCACCGCAATGTGCTCGCCAATGTGCTTCAGGCAGAAGCCTGGAATGAGCCGGTGATGAAGCAGGTGCCCAGCAATGAGCAGCCCACTAGCGTGTGCGCCCTGCCGCTCTACCATATCTTCGCCTTCACGGTAGGCATGATGTTGTCCATGCGCACGGGCGGCAAGCTGGTCTTGATTCCGAATCCGCGTGACCTCCCGGGCGTGCTCAAAGAGCTGGCCAAGCATCGCATCCACAGCTTTCCAGCGGTCAACACGCTTTTCAATGGCCTGGCCAATCACCCCGACTTCAACACCGTGGACTGGAGTCATTTGAAGGTTTCGGTAGGTGGTGGTACCGCGGTGCAAAGCGCCGTGGCCAAGTTGTGGTTTGAGAAAACAGGTTGCCCCATTTGTGAGGGTTATGGCCTGTCCGAGACGGCGCCGATTGCCAGCTGTAATCCGGTAACCTCGAAGGATTACACCGGCAGCATTGGTGTGCCAGTGTCCAATACCGAGATGAAGCTGCTGGATGATGACGGACACGAAGTGCCCCCGGGGCAATCCGGCGAGATCGCCATCAAAGGGCCTCTGGTCATGGCCGGTTATTGGCAGCGTCCTGATGAGACCGCCAAGGCCATGACGGCAGATGGCTACTTTAAGAC
>JBBKVN010000115.1:0-2599 GCA_037968455.1 Rhodoferax sp. | reverse complement strand
GCGGCATGCCCGAATGACAGCAAACCCGTAAAGCCCAGCAACAAATTGAAAGCGGCTGCAAACATCGCGAAGCACAGTAGCTTCATGACAAACACCGGGTACAGCCCGAGCATGGGCGCTACGATGGCCAGGACAAGCAATGAAATATAGGTCAGGCGAATGAGTTTGGCAGTTTTGGTCATTGGCTTGACTTGCGGGGAAAAATCTTTGGCGTTTTGCATGTTCATGCCTCTTTACCAAACAGGCCCGCCGGGCGGAACATCAGAACAATAACCATAATGACAAATACCACAACGTTAGACGCCTCAGGATAGAAGACCCGCGTCAGACCTTCAATCACGCCAAGGCCGAGGCCGGTCAGGATAGACCCCAGGATCGATCCCATGCCACCGATCACCACTACAGCAAAGACGACGATGATCAGGTTAGATCCCATCAACGGATTGACCTGAATGATGGGCGCCGCCAAGACGCCGGCAAGCGCGGCCAATGCAGCACCAAATCCATACGTCAGCATCACCATCAAGGGCACATTAATGCCGAAGGTCTGCACCAGGGCTGCGTTTTCGGTTCCGGCGCGCAGATAGGCACCCAGCCTGGTTCGCTCGATCAGGTACCAGGTTCCCAGACACACGCCAAGTGATACAAACACCACCCAAGCGCGATAGTTGGGCAGGTACATAAAGCCCAGGTTGGTTGCACCAGACAGCAACTCAGGGACGGAGTAATTCTGACCTGAGACACCGTACATTTCGCGGAAAATGCCTTCGGCAATCAGGGACAGACCAAACGTCAACAACAAGCTGTAAAGTGGGTCGAGCTTGTACAAATGTCTTAGAAATAATCGTTCGATGACGACGCCAAGGAAGCCGACGATCAACGGGGCCAGAACCAATGCAAACCAATAGTTCAAGCCCAGTTTGTCCAGCATGATCCAGGCTGCAAATGCCCCCAGCATGTAAAGCGCACCGTGCGCAAAATTAACAATGCCAAGCAGACCGAAAATCACAGCCAGACCAAGACTGAGCATGGCGTAAAACGCGCCATTGACCAGACCCAACAGTAGCTGGCCCAAAAAAGCTTGATGGGGAATGCCGAAAATTTCCATGGAGGCCCGTCAGTTCATGCCGTGAGATGTGAGAAAAGCGGTCGGCCACTCAGGCGACCAACCGCTACGGATCATGTCTAATTCAACTTACTTTTTGAGCAGAGCGCACTTGGACTCCGCTGCTGTTGTGAATGCTTGTTCACCGGGCACTTTGGCGATCATCTTGTAGTAATCCCAAGGTGTGGTGGACTCTTTAGGCGACTTCACTTCGAAGAGATACATGTCGTGAATCATGCGGCCGTCGGCGCGGATTTGTCCCTTGTTGTAGAAGTCATCAATCTTCATGCTCTTGAGCGTCTCCATCACTTTGGCGCCATCTGTGGTACCGGCCTTTTGCACTGCATTCAGATACTGCGTGGTAGCGGAGTAGTCGGCGGCTTGCAGGCTTGACGGCATGCGCTTGTATTCTGCAAAGAAGCGCTTGGCGAACTTGCGTGAGGCGTCATCCTGATCCCAATACCAGCTGTCGGCCAATTGCAGGCCTTCGGTATTCGCTACGCCCAGACTGTGGACATCGTTGATGAACACCAATAATCCGGCCACCTTCATTGACTTGGTGACGCCGAATTCCTTGGCCGCTTTCATGGCGTTGGTGAAATCTCCACCCGCGTTGGCCAAGCCCAGAATTTGCGCCTTGGAGGCCTGCGCCTGCAGCAGGAATGACGAGAAGTCGGATGCATTCAAGGGGTGGCGCACAGATCCTGCCACCGTGCCGCCGTTTGCCTTCACGACGGTGGAGGCGTCATTTTCAAGGGAATGGCCGAAGGCGTAGTCGGCCGTCAGGAAATACCAGCTCTTATTGCCTGCCTTGACCAGTGCGGAGCCAGCCACTTTTGCCAGTGCGACCGTGTCGTAAGCGTAATGGACGGTAAAGGGGCTGCAGTTTTCATTGGTCAGTCGTGCAGAGCCAGCGCCGATTGCGATGAACGGACGCTTCTTGTCGGAGGCAACTTGAGCCATTGCCAACGCGGTACCCGAGCTGGTGCCACCGATTAGCGCGGACATCCCGTCCTTGTCAAACCACTCGCGTGCCTTGGAGCTGGCCACGTCGGCCTTGTTCTGGTGATCAGCCGTCAAGACTTCAATCGGTCTGTTCAGCACTTTTCCGCCAAAATCCTTGACCGCCCACTTGACCATTTCACCACCAGCGGGGCCGTCGATGTCAGCATACAAGCCAGACATGTCAGTGATGAAGCCAATTTTGACCGGCTCGGTTTGTGCTGATGCAGCGGCGCTGAAGCCAATGGCCATAGCGGCGACGAGAATGTTCAGTTTCATAGTGTCTCCTGGTGGTTTGGGAATCGAAAATTGTCTGGGGTTCGGTGAGTTGACATGTTCATGAGGCGACTTCGGCTAGACGCCCAAGTATTCTTGGAGCATGCCCATGTTTTGAGTCAGCTCGTTTTGTGCAAATTGCTTCACGATGGTGCCGTGCTCCATCACGTAAAAGCGGTCGGCCAGCGGTGCGGCAAACCGGAAATTCTGCTCAAC
>JBBKVN010000114.1:0-4085 GCA_037968455.1 Rhodoferax sp. | reverse complement strand
ATGAACTGGCAGCAGGGGTTCGAGATCTGGCGTGAGCTGGGCATGACTCAAGCCGCTGAAGTCATCGGTTTCTCTGCGTTGACTGCCATTCACTACGCACACCGCCTGGCCGCTTACCTGGTATTGACTGTTTTGGGACTGTTGGCTTGGTACTTGAACCGGACCCCGGCCTTGCGGGTTCAGTCGCGGTGGCTGGCGGGGCTCACTGGCCTGCAGTTTGCCACTGGCCTCAGCAATGTGGTTCTGGATTGGCCGCTGGTGGCTGCCGTGCTGCACACCGGTGGCGCGGCCGCGCTGGCGCTCACGCTCACCTGGGCCATCACTGCCAGTCGCGTTCGGCCTTCTACTCAGGCACTATCCAACCTGAATTCTTCTGAATCGAGATTTTCCGCATGAGTGCTACTTTGCCTACCGAAAAGGCTTCTGTGTTTCGGCAGTTCTATGCCTTGACCAAGCCACGAGTGATCCAATTGATCGTTTTTTGTGCCTTGATTGGCATGGTGCTCGCCGTGCCCGGTGTGCCAACATGGCAGGAGGTCAAATTGGCCTTGATTGCCTGCGCCGGCATCTGGCTGGTGGCTGCTGCTGCTGCCGCATTCAACTGTATTGTTGAAAAAGGCATTGACGCCAAGATGAAGCGCACGGCTTGGCGGCCCACCGCCAAGGGCGAGTTGAACGATCGCCAGACCTTGCTTTTCTCAGCCAGCCTGTGTGCGGCTGGTTCCGCGCTGCTGTATTTCTGGGTCAACCCGCTCACCATGTGGCTGACCTTTGCGACCTTTGTCGGTTATGCAGTGGTCTACACGGTGATTCTGAAGCCCCTGACCCCTCAAAACATCGTGATTGGGGGTGCCTCTGGCGCCATGCCACCGGTGTTGGGCTGGGCCGCCATGGCGGGTAACGTCGGGCCAGAGGCCTTGATTCTGTTTTTGATCATCTTCTTGTGGACACCACCCCACTTTTGGGCATTGGCCTTGTACCGTGTGGAGGACTATCGCAAATCCGGCCTGCCGATGCTGCCCGTGACGCACGGCAATGAATTCACCCGCTTGCAGATCCTGCTCTACACTTTTGTGCTGTTTGCGGCTTGCCTGTTGCCCTTTGTTTACGGCATGAGTTCGTGGATCTATTTGTCCGTCGCGGTGGTCTTGAGTTTCGGGTTCTGCCTTTACGGTTTCTGGCTATGGCGTGACTATTCCGATGCACTGGCGCGCAAGACCTTCCGCTTCTCCTTGATTCACCTGAGCGTGCTGTTCGCCGCTTTGCTGGTGGACCACTACGTACTGTGATTGACGATGAACAAACGAAATACTCTTAAATTGATAGCTTCTGCTGCATTGTGGACGGGGGCTGCAGGTCTTTTAGCTGCATGTACTGACAGTGCGCCAAAGTTCGCGGCGATTGACGTGACCGGCGCCGACTATGCCCATGATTTCGCCTTGACCGACCACAACGGCCAGCCTCGGACGCTAAAAGACTTCGCGGGCAAGGTCGTGGTCATGTTCTTTGGTTTCACCCAATGTCCCGACGTCTGCCCCACCTCAATGAACGAGTTGGCAGAAGTCAAGAAGTTGCTGGGCAAAGATGGCGACCGCCTGCAAGGCTTGTTTGTCACAGTGGACCCAGAGCGCGACACGCCTGAGGTGCTGAAGGCCTACATGGGAAACTTCGACCCGTCGTTTCTGGCGCTCTACACCACGACGCCTGAGCAACTGGCCGCCCTGGCCAAAGACTACAAGGTTTACTACAAAAAGGTCGATGGCTCGACGGCGACCAGCTACACCATGGATCACTCCGCGGGCAGCTATGTGTATGACACGCAGGGCAAATTACGCCTTTACACACGCTACGGCACAGGGGTTCAGCCGCTGGTCGACGACATCAAGCTCCTGCTCAAGTAGCGCCGCCACCGAGGCGAATGTTCAGTCGATGCTGGGTCGCCTCACCGCGGCGATCAATTTTCAGTCAAAAAAATGCCTCTGCTGGCAAAACCGGCAGAGGCAATTGTGAGCAGGGTCAGATTAGCTGTATTCGACCAGTGTCTTCTTCATCTTCTTCATGGCCGCGACCTCAATCTGGCGAATGCGCTCGGCGCTCACTCCATAAACCGCAGCCAACTCGTGCAAGGTCATGCCGCCTGAGGAGTCGTCGTTGACCTTGAGCCAACGCTCTTCCACGATGCGGCGGCTGCGCTCGTCCAACGCTTCCAGTGCCGTTGCAATGCCCCCGCTGGCCAACGCGTCGCGCTGTGTCGCTTCAATCATGGCTGTCGGCTCGTGGCGGGTGTCCGTCAGGTAGGCAATGGGGCCATAAGACTCTTCGCCGTCGGCAGAAGGGCCCGGGTCCAGCATCACGTCGCCGCCAGACAGGCGAGTTTCCATCTCGATCACTTCTTCGCGTTTGACGTTCAGCGTCGCGGCCATGGCCTCGATCTGCTCTTCGTTCAGTGTTTCGCGGTGGGTCCCTGCATCGGCTTCGGCGTCAGCGGCCTTGAACCGCTGCTTCATCGAGCGCAGGTTGAAAAACAACTTGCGCTGGGATTTTGTCGTCGCGACCTTCACCATGCGCCAGTTTTTCAGGATGTACTCGTGAATTTCCGCCTTGATCCAGTGCAGCGCGTAGCTGACCAATCGCACACCGTGGTCGGGGTCAAAGCGTTTCACCGCTTTCATCAAGCCCACATTGCCTTCCTGAATCAGGTCGCTGTGGGGCAGACCGTAGCCAAGGTACTGGCGCGACACGGACACCACCAAACGCAGGTGCGACAGCACCAACTTTCCAGCGGCATCGACGTTGTTGTCTTCTTTGAGTTGGCGGGAAAATGTTTGTTCTTCTTGGAGCGTGAGCATCGGCAAGCGGTTGGCTGCCGAAATGTACGCGTCCAAATTGCCCAGTGGCGGCACCATGGCCCACGGGTTGGCAACTGTCAGCGCGGCGCTGGATGCGCCTGTTGAATAAGTCATGAGGGACTCCTTTTCTTCCTAGACTTGATATTAGCACTCTGTATGAGCGAGTGCCAATTCATAAGTTCAATCTCCCTCATAGTCAGCGCAAAGTTGTGCAAAGTAAGGTTAACTTACCAGGTTTTTTAACTACTTCCATGGGACGAGGCATGGATTTACATCCATTGATATTTCTCAACCCATTGATATTAATAGGATTTTTTAGAGGGTTGGCTGTTTGATGGCCCGTTCCACCATCGGGACAAGTCAGCAGTTCAAGGTGGGCCTGAGTCCCAAAGCCCTTGCAGATTCAAGGGTGCCGGAGTTGGTCATTCAACGCGTTAACCACCGTCGATAGCCAAAGCTCAGCGAGTCCACCAAGGCTACCAACAGCAGCATGGCGATGAGCACTGAGCTGGTTTCGCTCATCTGGAACAGGCCCATGTGGTACATCAGCATTTGCCCGAGGCCTCCCGCACCCACCACGCCAAGTACGGCGGCGGCGCGGATGTTGTTCTCCCATCGGTACAGCGTGTAACTCATCAATTGCGGCAGCACCTGGGGCAGGGTGGCGTACAGGAACACACGGCTTTCGCCCACTCCACGCATCCTCAGCGCAAAGGCCGGCTCAGGCGGCGCATTTTCAATGGCTTCGGCAAACAGGCGGCCCAGCACGCCCGAGGTGTGCAGGCCCAGCGCCAGCGTGCCTGCGAACGGGCCCAGGCCTGCGGCAATCAACAGTAGCACCGCCCAAACCAGTTCAGGCACGCTGCGCAGGGCGTTCAGCACCAGTCGGGTTGCCGTGCGCCAGCGCGCCGGGTCCTCGGCGTGGGTTTTGCTCGCTGGCAACGCCAGGGCCAGGCCCAGCACCACGGCCAGCACAGTGCCCAGCGCCGACATGGCCAGCGTTTCCAGCGTGGCCCACAATAATTTGCTCAGAAATGCGGGTTCGGTCTGAGGCACCAGCAACTCGCCCAAAAACCGGCCCATCTTGCCCAAGGCCGTGGCGGATAGAAATTGCGCCCACTGCAGGTCCAGCGACCAGAAGCTGGCGACGATCAATGCCAGCACCGCCACCACAAACCAGCAGGCTTTGCAGCGGGCATCGAACAGTTTGGGCGGCAGCTTGTAGATCTCGTTGGC
>JBBKVN010000113.1:0-2864 GCA_037968455.1 Rhodoferax sp. | reverse complement strand
TGTCCCCTGCCAAAGCGCTTGATTTTGAAACCCCGGCGGGCGACGTTCCCCACACGCAACCCCTGTTTGTGAAGCAATCGGCCGAACTGATTGAAGTGCTCAAGCAAAAATCGCCGCTGCAAATCTCGGAATTAATGCGCCTCAGCGATGCCTTGTCCGGCCTGAATGCGGCCCGCTACCAGGCCTGGAAGCCCAAATTCACCGCCAAAAACTCCAAGCAGGCGGTGCTGGCCTTCAATGGTGATGTTTATGGCGGCCTAGAGGCGAAGACCTTGACGGGCGATGACCTGGCCTGGGCCCAAGACCATGTATGTATTTTGAGCGGCCTGTATGGCGTGCTGCGCCCGCTTGACTACATGCAGCCCTACCGCTTGGAGATGGGCACCCGCCTGGAAACCGCCCGTGGCAAAAACCTGTACCAGTACTGGGGCGCACAACTCGCCACCTATTTGAATGAGCGCTTGCAGCGCGACATCTCCCCCGTGGTGGTGAATCTGGCCAGCCAGGAGTACTTCAAGGCGGTCGATACCAAGGCGCTGAAAGCGCGGGTGGTGGAGTGTGTATTTCAGGAGTACAGGGCGGGGCAGTACAAGATCATCAGCTTCATGGCCAAGCGCGCCCGTGGGCTTATGGCGCGCTACGCCGCCACCCATCGCATCCTGACGCCGCAGGGGCTGACCGGGTTCAACCTGGAAGGCTATACCTTTGACGCAGAAGTTTCGCAGCCCGAGCGGCTGGTGTTTCGTCGCCGACAGGCAGATTAAGTTAATTTATGCCAAAAATGGCTGTGGCCCTTTATTGATATGCGGAAGTAGCTATGAAATTAAGAGCAAATAATATTGACATTGAAGTGGAAGACACCGGCCCCGGTGCGCCGGGCGAGTCGCGCCCTACGGTGCTGTTGATCATGGGATTGGGCATGCAACTGGTGGCCTGGCCGCCGGAGCTGGTGCAGGCGCTGGTGAATGTCGGTTACCGCGTGGTGTGCCACGACAACCGCGACGTGGGCCTGAGCCACCGCTTTGAAGCCCATGGCAAGCCCAAAATGATCTGGCAAAGCCTGCGCTACAAGCTGGGCTTGACGCCGCGTTCTTCCTACAGCCTGGCCGACATGGCGGCTGATTCGCTGGGCGTGCTGGACGCCTTGGGCATTGACCAGGCGCATGTGGTGGGTGTGAGCATGGGCGGCATGATTGCGCAGCGCGTGGCGCTGGCCGCACCGGCGCGCGTGCTCAGCCTGACCAGCATCATGAGCACCAGTGGTGCCAAACACCTGCCGAATCCCAAACCAGAAGTGGTGCGTGCTTTGCTCAAGCGCCCGGTCAGCCAGCGCCCGGAAGCGGTGCTGGATCACTATGTCAAGCTGTTCAAACTCATCGGCAGCCCCGCGTTTGCAACGCCAGATGCCGAGTTGCGTGCCCGCATTCAGAAAGGCACTGAGCGCGGCTTCTACCCGGTGGGAACCATGCGCCAGATGCTGGCCATCATGGCGGACATCACCCGTGCGGCACAGTTGTCGCGCATTCATGTGCCCACGCTGGTCATTCACGGCAAAGCCGACCCTTTGGTGCCCTACGCCTGTGGCGAAGACACGGCCCGCCGCATTCCCGGCTCCACCCTGGTTGGCATCGAAGGCATGGGCCACGACTTGCCGCCGGGCGTGGTGGAGCGGCTGCTGCCGCCCCTGCTGAGTCATCTCAAGGCCGCTATGCCTTCACCCTCGTCACCTGAGAAGAAATCCCGTCCATGAATCTGCCTGAACACTCCCAACTCGGCAAAACGTCCGCCTATGTGGACCAGTACGACGCCAGTCTGCTGTTCCCGATTCCCCGCGCTGGCAAACGCGCAGAAATTGGCCTGGGCGCCAGCCTGCCGTTTTTGGGCGCGGACATGTGGACCGCGTTTGAGTTGAGCTGGCTCAACCTGCGCGGCAAGCCCCAGGTGGCGCTGGTGCACTTCACCATTCCCTGTGAGACGCCCAACATCATTGAGAGCAAGTCTTTCAAGCTCTACCTCAACAGCTTCAACAACACCACATTCCTGGACGCAGCAGCGGTGCTGGCGCGCTTGCGCTTGGATGTGAACGAGGCTGCCTGGCGCGGGGCGGTGGTTCAATCGTCGGTGGGCGCCAAACTCGTGCCCATGGAGAACTTTGACCGCGAGCCCGTGCATGAATTGGACGGCCTGAGCCTAGACCGCCTAGACGTGGACTGCACCCGCTACACCCCAGCGCCTGATTTGCTGCGCGTGGCGCAGGACAAGGAAGCGCCCGTGGCCGAGGTGCTGACCAGCAACCTGCTCAAAAGCAACTGCCTGGTCACCGGCCAGCCTGATTGGGGCAGTGTGCAAATCAGCTACAGCGGCGCGCAAATTGACCACGAAGGCCTGCTGCAATACCTGGTGAGTTTTCGCAACCACAACGAGTTTCACGAGCAATGTGTGGAGCGCATTTTTTGCGACATCTGGACCCATTGCAAACCGCAGCGCTTGGCGGTGTACGCCCGCTACACGCGCCGCGGCGGACTCGACATCAACCCGTTTCGCACCAGCTACCCACAGGCCTTGCCGCCCAACATTCGAACGGCGCGGCAGTAATTGTGGGGCCTAATGCTATTGAATCAATAGCTGCTTGCGACCGTCTTGCCTGCGTAGAAGCCTTTAGCGGCTTGTAATTTAGCGCAGCTTGTCAGCGGCCACAGGCCGGCCAAAGTAATAGCCTTGGTAGGCTTGGCAGCCCATGGCCGCCAGGCAGTTGCGTTGTTCCAGCGTCTCCACGCCCTCAGCAATGACTTGCAGGCCCAAACTGCGCCCCAGCGCCAGAATGGTGCGGGCAATGGCCGCGTCGCTGGCGTCGGTCAACACGT
>JBBKVN010000112.1:0-3310 GCA_037968455.1 Rhodoferax sp. | reverse complement strand
AGTTGCGGGCTTGCCAGCGGCCGTCTGGCTGGCGGCAGGCGGTGCCGATGACTTTGTCTCTCCGGCCCGCAATCACTGCGTCAATGGTGTAGTCGCGGCAGGGACCGCTTGTGGTTTCTGCCATGTGCGTGGGGGTGACCATGTATTGATTGCCACTGTCCGGAATGCGCCAGGACGTGGGCACGCCGGCTCGAACGTTTTCCAGCGCACGCGAGGTCTTCATGCGATCCCCATCCGCCATGGAGCGGACCACCGCCCCGCCAATCGATGCGCCCGCCAGCGTGCCCAGAATGATGGCGGCGGTGCGCCTATCGCCGCCACCAACGTGCGATCCCAGCACGCCGCCCAGCAAAACCCCCAATGACCATGCCGCCCTGTTCCTGCTGGCTCTGGTAGTTGGCGCAGCCATGTGAACATGGACACGCACAAAGTCGCGATTGCCATTGGTTTGAAAGGATGCATGTTGTTTCTCCTCGTGCTGCTCACCTGACGGTGGCAGTGAATCACTCTAGTCAACGCACGGCCCGAGTCACTTGCGAATCATCAAGGCGCGGAACCTCGCCTTGGGTTTTGCCGCGCAGACAGGATCCACGCGACAGTTGTCAAGGCGCGTGACCGGTATTTGCGCAATCTCAAGAGGTGTTTTGAGGCCGGTCGTAGAGTAGCCTGGCTGATAGGGGGCACCCTTGGGGTGCAGCTGGTATCGGCCCACGTCAAGGAGTTTTAAATGCGATCAGATGACGACCTGCGCGCCGACTTGCTGGAGCGGCTGGATTCCATTGCGGGCCTCCATGGCGCTGATATTGATGTGTGGGTGGATAACGGCAGAGTGATCCTGAGCGGCCGGGTCGACACGCCACAGACCCGCTTTCAGGTCGAACGCGCGGCCCGGCGTGTGACGGGTTTGCGAAGCCTAGCGTTCAATGTAACCCCTGGCCGTCACAAGGCGCGCAGGGACTTGCATTGAGACTCAGGGCGACGGTGGGTTGCCGTCGGCCTTGGGTTCCGCCATTTGTTGGCGGATGGTTTCCAGCTTGTTGGCGTAATCCTCGGCCTCACCGTAGCTCATGAATCGGCTGTAGCGGGCGTGCACGCCCAGCACCTTTTTGGCATGCTTGATCGGGCAAAAATATTCCTCAGTTCGCGCGACGATCTCTGTGACATAGGCCATGAGCCCATTGCCATAGGCGCAGTAGGTGCAGTGAAATTTTTCGATGAAGTTGAGGTACTCCAGTTGCTGGCGGTCATACACGATGTAGTCGCGGCGGCGCACCTTTGCAATCTTGTAAATCGGGAAACAAGTGGCCTGATAAAAGCTTACACAAACGTCCAGAAACAGCATCGGAAAAATCATGCTGTAAATGATGGGGCCGGTAATCAGGTTTTGCGGCCGGTTGGTCACCAGCCATTGGAAGAATCCTTGCTTGAGCCGCCGATGGGTGTCTCGAATGGAGGCCTCAAACTCCGCCCGTTTTCCCTTGAACTGGGCGGCAGCGCTGGCCTCTTGCTCCTGGATGGCTTTGCGCAAATCGTCATCCAGCGTGGCCATCTGATCCAAAAGGCGGCGAATATTTTCATTCATGGTCTTTCGATTAGAGCACCGCCACGGTGGCCCGAGCAGCGCGTCAACTCAATGGCGCTTGCGCATCGGCCGACGCGGGTGTTTATGCGAGCAGCACGGCGTCATTGGCCCGGGGGCCTCAAGCCCGTTCCTTGACCTCCCGGTCCCGAGCGCCCACGATCCCTTCAGTGAGGTTTGCCAACTCGCGCGTGAAGACCTCCAGTACGTCTTCCATCGTGACGATGCCGACCAGTTGCCCCTCGTCATTGGCAATCACCAGTCGGCGAAGCCGGTTGGTTTTCATCAGTTGAACGGCGTCGGCAGCGTCCATCTCCGGTGTAGCTGTCACCAAGTTCACCGACATGATGTCCCCGGCCGTGAAGACAGCCGGGTCCAGTCCTTCGGCCATCAACTCCAGCACCAGATCCCGGTCGGTCACGATGCCAACCGGGCGCGTTTTCTCCAGCGCGTCCACCACCACCAGCGCGCCAATGTGGTGCTGGCGCATCAGTTGGGCCACCACCAGGGCGGTGGTCTCGGGCTCCACCACGGCGACGGCAAGGGCTGCAAAGTCTTTGAGCAAGGTGGTCATGAGCTTGCAACTCCCCACCGCCACCCACGATTTGATCTGGATTTCATGCCAATACCTTGGTCAGGCAGTCAATTGATGCGCTGACCATAGACTTGGGCGACTCATGGAACTTGCGAAAGCGCAAGGCAGGCAGCGCCGCCTCTGAATTAGGCAGTACATCCGTGAAAAACTGCCAATTACCTATTTTCAGGTAGTCCTTTTCATGCATACCGTGTATTCGTGGAAGTGCCAGCCCCACGTACGCTTGAATTATCAGCAGGCGCATAGCCGATGCGCCCAAGCACTGGACTTGTTTACTAACGGAGCGAAAAAGATGAATACCTTCCTGAATCCTGCCAAGCCCTTGTCGACGGCGTCCCTGCCTTCGCTAGGGCGTGAGCAACGCTATGACACCCGTGTGTGTGATTTCGGCTCGCTCACCCCCTTTGCCGACCCTGGGCGTCCTGGGCACCGTGGACATGCGCCTGATGCCTCTTTCTGGAAGGAGTCACTGGCCTTGGCAGAAAAATACCTGCCATTTACCCGCCGAAAGCTCAATATCAACGATGCTGTTTACGCCTGCGGCGAGACATTTGACACCCTGTATCTCATCAGCGCGGGACTGTTCAAGGTTGTGAACCTCACGCAAGATGGACGCGAGCAACCCGCTGGCATGTATTTCAAAGGCGACTGGCTGGGGTTTGATGGCATTCCCAATGGCCGTCACAGCTGCTCAGCCATGGCCATGGACCGGGGTGAGGTCTGGAGCATCCGGTATGACACCTTATTGCAAGCCAGCACCCGCGAACCCATCGTGATGCGCCTGCTGCTGGCGGCCATGAGCGGCCAATTGGCGAGAAACCGAGATGCCATGCTCGCCATGGGCACCCTGACGGCCGACGCACGCGTGGCTGATTTCCTGCTGAAGTGGGCTCATGCCCTTGAAGAGCGCGGACTCCGCACCGATCAATTCAATGTGCACATGACCCGTGCCGACATAGGCTGCTACTTGGGGCTCACGCTGGAGTCGGTCAGCCGGGCCTTGTCGCGCATGGTGCGCTGCGGCGTCATTGAGTTCAATGAAAAAGGGCGGCGTGACATCAGCATCCCCTGTTTGAAAGCGCTACACGAGTTCATTCTGGAAACGACCGATCACAACCGCGTTTTGCAGTAAGCGC
>JBBKVN010000111.1:0-11642 GCA_037968455.1 Rhodoferax sp. | reverse complement strand
AGCTGGTGCCATTGTTTGTCGAATACTGCCAATTTCCCTTGGTTGCGTCGACCGTGTAGCTGCTGATGGCAATGCCGGCCAGCGTGTTGGCGCTGGAGCCGCCGCTGACCTGGTCCTTGGCGTCCGAGAAATTGCCGCTGAACAGCGAACTCACCGTTGCGCCTGCTGGCGCTGCGGTATCTTCGTTGATGGCTACCAGCGTGGCGCTGCCAGAGGCCACCGGCGCGTCGTTGACGGCCGTGATTGAAGTCGACAGGTTGGCCGTTGCCGCGGCGATTGAGGTCGTACCGCCATTGATGGTCGTATCCACACTAACTCTCGTCTCGCTGCCCGCGGTTGTCGAGAACCCAGCCACATACGTGTTGTCCAGCCCCCGCGCCACCAGCGCCGTCGGTGTGCCGTTGTAGTCGGCCACCGGCACGAAACGTATCAGGCTGCCACTGCCGATGGCCAGCGCCGTGGCGTTGTCGGCCACGGTACCGACCGCAAACCAGTTCGTGCCACCGTTGCTCGAGTACTGCCAGACGCCTTGTGTGCTGGCGTTGGCGGTGTTGCCGACGACGGCGATGCCGCTGAGGCTGGAGCCGGCGTCGGCGTCGGAGAACTGTCCGGCAAATATCGTGCTTACCGTTTGCCCGGCTGGGCTGGCGGTGTCCTCGGCCGCCGAGGCCAGCGTGCCGTTGCCCAGCGTTGGCGCGGTGTTGACTGGCGCCAACGTGTAGGTGACGACAAGTTGGGCCGCCCTCGTCGGGTCGGTGTCATAGGCTTGAGAGGCGCGGTGCCCGGTGCCGGTGATGATGATCGCCAGAGCATTCCCCGATGCCCATGTGCCTTGGTTCACGATTTCCTGGACGACCAAGGAAATGTCGGGCGAACTGTAATCTTGCCCAGTGGTCCAAGTGGTAGGCGACCATGTGGTAGCAGCGCTCGTCAACGTCCGGCTGCTGATATTTCCACTGGTCGTCGTGAACGTCGGTGCGTTGCCAATCAATTGGCCTTTCAAAGTGAGGTTGGTGGCCTCACTGTTAGTCATTCCGGGATCAGCATCAATGGCTCGAAAGACAAGGTAGGCGTTGGTAATGGTGGCACCGACAGGGATGGTCATTCCAGTAAAACGAAGTCCCACTTTTTGTACGCCGGCACTTGGAGTGTCAAAGTCGCTTACAAGCTCAATATCAGAACTGTTCAGCCACATCTTGTTGGGCGTCGTGCCCGTTGGGCCTTCTTCTTCTGCATCATCACTGGCGGTTGCGATCCTTTGGGACAGGGTCGCCAACAGACCCTGCCAGTTCATCTGACCGTATGGGCTGACAGCTAATTGCGCCTGGATGACGCCAGTGTGGTACTCCAGCACCCAATCGCCGCCCTGCCACGCGCTGCCGGTCAGGTTGTCGGAAGCCGCCACGTCAGCGCCGGTCAGGCGTGCCAGCGCATTGACCAACGCTTTGCCGTCGGCCTGCTGCGCCACGTCGCAGCCGTAGAGCAGGATGTCGGCGTCGTTGGTGAGTGAATTGCCCCAGGCTGTGATTTGGGCGGCGTTTTGCGTCAACGAATCGAGATTTAGATTGGTGTTGCCGAGTTGCACCGAGCCGTCGCTGCCGTGCGAGATGATGTGCACCGCATCAATGTCGCGGTGCTGGCTGAGGAAGTCACTGATCTGGGCGACGCCGTCACGCGCTGCGTCTAGGAAGACGACTTCAAGGGTGCGGTTTTCGTTGGCGGCGGTGTTTTGCTGGCGGATATCGGCCAGGAACTGCTCGTAGCCTTGCACCTGGGTGTCAATGAACACCACCTCAAACCGGGCCTGCTGTGCCTGCTCTGCGCCCTGCGCCACATTGGAAAACTCGCCGTCGGGCCCGATCACCCGCATTTCTTCCTGTGGCAAAAATGCGCCACCCAGCACGACGGCCAAGTCTGCCGAAAACAGAATTCGGGGTTCCAGTTCTTCGACCAAAGGCCGAGTTCGGGCGTGGTGGTTCGGCCGTTTCATAAAGAAATAGTGGGGGCTATTTCCTGCTATCGGCTTGCTTGGGCGGAAACTTGAGCTTTGATTGCAGGCGTAGCGGGCTGTGTTCCCTCTTGCTGAATCAGCCAACGGCCATGGTCCAGCACCATCAGCAAGGACTTGAGCGTGAGGTCGCGATAGCCCTGGCTTTGGTAGTCTTGGCGAAATTGCAAGCGCAACTGCTGATCCGTTTCGCGCAATACGGTGAGGTCGCTCAAGCTAATGTCGGGGCCAACGGGTTTTTGAAGGCGTGACTCGCGCTGGTTAATCCAGGCCTCACGGCTGGGGCTGTCGCCCTTGAAGTCAGCCACGTAGGCGGCCAGATAGCCGGCCAGGTCTTGACGTTCCCAGGCTTTGCGCCAGTTTTCCAGGGCGAGCCGCGCACTGCGATCAATGCCGGGCAATAGGGCGCTCTCGGGTTCGGCTGCGTTTGGGGTGGATGCATCGGGCTCCGACGCGGGGCGCAAAGGTGCGGCTTTGGCTGAAGGCGGCGCTTCTGAAGCGCGTACAGGAACCAGCATGGCCTTGGGCAGACTGACAGCTGGCGGGGCTGCAGTCAGAGAGTCGTCAAATTCAACTTTGCAGCGCGACCCAGCCGGTAGGGTGCGGTCGATGTTGGGAACCTCCAGGCGCACCCGAAAGGTGTTACTGCCACCGTCAACGAGTTTGTCAACCAGGGTCACTGTGGCCCGCACTGCGGGGGTATCGGGCAACTCGGGGTTGACGCTTGCGGCCATGCCTGTGGTGATTTTGCCAAATTTGACGGCTGGCACCATGACATCGACGTAAAGCGGACTGATGCTGACGATCCGAGCCACCGCGCGGTTTTCTACCCGCTCGCCGGCGTTCATATAACGCTCGGCCACGATTCCGGCGATGGGGCTGACCAATGTTCGCTGGGCCAATTGAGATTGGGCCAAGCCCTTTTCGCCCTCCCAAATAGTGACTTGCTCTTGGGCCTGGGTCAGTCGCTGCTCTGCCATCTGAAAGTCCACACGGCTTTTTTCCACTGCCTGAGGTGAGATGAATTCCTGCTTTTCCAAGTCAATCGAGCGTTTTAGCTGCTGGCGCGTGAATTCGACGTTGGCTCGCGCCGATTGAACCTCGGCCCGGGCCTGCGCCTTGCTCTTGGCGACGCCCAGCGCGGCCCGTTCAACGTCGTTGCGCAGCACAGCGATGACCTGCCCCTTCTTGACGAAGTCGCCCCGCTCAACCGGGAGGCTGTCAATCAAACCATACACCGAAGTGCCGATTTCAACTGTTTTAGAGGGCTGTATAAGACAAACGAACGATTCGCCGGCGTGGGTCAAAGGGCTAATCGCCATGAGCGTAGCCAGTGCGACAAGATGGTTGCGCACTCGCGGGGCAAAGCAATTCAAGGTGATCCTCCTGTCACATCAACCTAGCGCGACAACAGCGGTCTTGGAGAGCCGCTTTGTGTCAGTAATTGTAAAAAATGATCAAATGATACAGGGCGACTAAAAAGATAGCCCTGATGGCGGTTGCACCCGTGGTCTTTGAGGAAATTAGCCTGAGTTTGTGTTTCCACACCCTCAGCCACGGTGTTCAAACCCAGGCCACGTGCTATGGCCACGATGGCATCAACGATGGCGACGCTGCCTTGGTCATAAGGCAATCCGTCGACAAACTGTTTGTCAATTTTAATTTCATCGAGCGGCAACCGCTTTAGGTAGGCGAGCGATGAATAACCCACGCCAAAATCATCCAAGGACAGTCCGACACCCAGATTTTTGATGGCCCCAATCATGGCGGCGGTTTCTCCTTCATCACTCATAAAAAAGCTTTCGGTCAACTCCAGCATCAGGCACGCGGGCGGTAGCCCACTGGACTCCAGAGCCGACTGGACAATATGCAGGAAGTTGCCACGACTAAACTGCAGCGCCGACACATTGACCGAGAGGGTCAGGTCCCAGTTGGCGTGCCGCCACTTTGCGGCGTCCGCACAGGCTCTGTGCAAGGCCAATTCACCCATTGCCAATATCAGCCCGGTTTGTTCGGCCAGCGCAATGAAGCGCGACGGGGGAACCCAACCCAACTCCGGATGGTGCCAGCGCATCAGCGCCTCGCAACCGACAATGCGCTTGCTGCCGACGTCGATCTGTGGCTGATACTCCAACTGCATCACGCCGTTTTCAACATTTTTTCGCAGGGCTGCTTCGAGCCACAGGTTCTGGTGCGAGCTTGTATTGGCAATGGGCGACCAAAAGGCATAAGTGTTGCGTCCATGCAACTTAGCCTGCGCCATCGCGTGCGCAACGTTGCTTAGCAAGGTTGGGCTGTCATGGGCGTCTTGCGGGTAAATGGCAATACCCACGCTGATCGTGACAAAGAATTCCTGGCCCGCAACCGACAAGGGGAGTTTCATGGCGTCCAACATGCGGCGCGCGATGATGCCGGCGTCATCAGATTGGCGAATTTCGGAGGCGAGGACGACGAACTCATCGCCGCCAAGGCGGGAGACGCTGGTTTCGTCGTCCCGAGCCTGCGCCACGCTGACGGTGTCGGTCTCGCGCAAGGAGCTCAATATTCGCTGGCTAACTGCTTTTAGTATTTGATCCCCCACCTCGAATCCCAAGGTGTCGTTGACCTGCTTGAACCGATCAAGCCCAATTTGCAACACCGCACACAATGTATTGCGACGTTGCGCCAGTTTGAGCGACCACATCAAATACTGCAGGAACACTTGGCGATTCGGCAGGCCGGTGAGCGAGTCATTGTGTTCAAGCTGGTCGCTGTGAGACTTGAGCGACAGAGCATTGCGCACGCGAATCGACAATTCACTCGGGTTGACGGGTTTGGCCAGAAAGTCGGTTGCACCGAGTTCAAGCGCCCTCATCATGGTGTCGGCGTCCCCAGCGGAACTGAGTACGAGCACCGGCAGATAACGCAAGGAGGCAGAGCTGCGAATGGCGGCCAGCAAATCAAAGCCGGCACGGCCCTGGATAAGTATGTCAAGTACCAGCACATCAGGGCGCTGCCTGACCAGCATGGCTTGTGCCGCACTGGCGTCATGGGCTGTCAGAAAATGGATGTATCCGGCGTCCTCAAGAAAGTTCTTCACCAAATTAATCATGACCGGCTCGCCATCGACGATCATGACGCGCGCGTCGGCGAGCTGCTTCAACGAAGTCGGTCGATCTGAGGACCTGACCCCGTCAAAAGGATTCAGCGAGCGACTGTCGATGGGTATGGATTTGGTGGGCACTATGGTTCTATTGTTTACTAACTCAGGCCTGCTGCGGTCGCATGACTTACTCTTTAAAGACGGCCAGGCGATCGAGCTGTTGGTCTTGGTGCAGCAGCATCGCCCGCTGCTGCTGTTGGCGCGATTCTTCCAAGCGCTGCGCTCCTGCCGAGATGAGCCGACCAAGCCAACGGGGCAATTCGCCAGTCTGTGGCGCGGCCAAAAACGCAGCCAGACGTGCCAGCCATGCCGGCAGGCTGCGCTGCATCAATGCCGAATCCAGGCAGCGCAGGGTTTCGAAATGGCCCGGATCGCCCTGACGGGCGCAGCGCCCTTTCAGCTGCCGGTCGATCCGGCGGGCGCTGTTCATCTGGCAAGAAATGACATGCAGGCCACCAAGCGCTTGCACACCGGCGCCCAAAGGGATGTCGGTACCGCGCCCGGCCATGTTGGTGGTGACAGTCACTCGCCCGCGCTGCCCCGCCCGAGCGACAACATCGGACTCAGTTTGATCGTTGCGGGCGTTGAGCACGACGTGCGCAATACCCTGGCGCGCCAGGTGTGCGGACAGGCTCTCGGACTGGGCGACTGAATCGGTGCCAATCAGCACCGGACATGCTTGTTGAACGAGCTCGCTCACGCGACTTGCCACCGCTTGCCACTGTTGGGCGCGATCCAAAAATACGCGTTGACCGGCATCACTGCGACGGCAAGGCTTATGCAAAGGAACCTGGACGATGTGCAAGCCATAAACACGTGCGAGCTCGGCTTGGGATTCGGCCAGGGTCCCACTCATGCCGCACAGCCGCATATAGCGCGGGAAAAACCGCTGGTAGGTAATTTGGGCTCGGGTGATCGTTTCGCCGCTGATCGTGCATTGTTCCTTAAGTTCAATGAACTGGTGCAGGCCACGAGACCAGGTGCGTCCGCTCGCGACCCTGCCAGTGGTTTCGTCAACGATATGCACACCGTCGTCACGCACCAGGTAATGATGATCCCGATGAAACAGGTGCAGCGCCGCCAGCGCCAGGCACAGGTTGTCTTCGCGGTGGCGACGATTGCGCCAGGTGGAATGCAGGGTATCTGCCCTTTGATCCACTGCGGCTCGTCCTGCCTCGGTCAATCTGGCCCGCTGCATGGCGCTGCCGAGAGTGAAATCAGCGCCATGGCGCAGCGTTAGAGCCAGCTCGAATACCTCCGCAAAGGCGTCACGACGGCCTTCGTTCACCCGGATTTCGGCAATGATCAGAGGCACCCGAGCTTCATCAATCAAAATGCTGTCGGCTTCATCAACGACAGCCATGCACAAGCCGCGAAGTAGTGTCGTTTGGCCCAAAGTTGATTCGGAAAAATTTGCGGCATGCCAGCCCAAGTCGGTGCGCCGCTGGCTGCGCAAGGGCAAGTCACGCAGGTAATCAAAAACCAACTCCTTGGCCGTGCAGTAGGTGATGTCGTTCGCGTATTCTTGGCGCCGGCAGTGGCTGTTCATGGGTTGCTGGATGGCCCCAACCGTGAGTCCCAGCGCCGCATAGACCGGGCGCAGTTTGTTGGCATCTCGGCTCACCAGGTAATCGTTGGCAGTGATGACGTGCACGGGAACCCCTGCCATCGCTGCGGCGGAGGCGGTCAGCGCTGCGGCGAGCGTTTTGCCTTCGCCAGTGGCCATCTCAGCAAGTTGATTGTCAAGCATGATGGCGGCGGCAATGCGCTGGCTAATATACGGTTGGTTGCCCAGATGGCGGCGGCAGGCCTCACCGCTTAATGCAAATGCCTGAGCCATATGGTTGGACGTCAGGCCATCGGTGCCAAGCTGTCGCTTGAGGTGGTCTACCCGCTTGTCAAAATCACTTCCAGACAGGTGAACCAGGCCCTGTTCAAGCTCCAGCGAGCGCTGCGCGATGCGCTCATAACGCCGCAGGCTGGGGCCGCTCAGGTGCACGGCAAGCCTATTCAAAGCCTTCGTCCAGTCGCTGTTTTTCGCAGCGCGGCGTTTTTCGGGGTAAAGGCCCCAGATTAATCCGGGCTGCGGTAGCGTGAGACTGGGCCGATCATGCATTTGACGCTTCAATCCGTCGTATTGAAATGTTTGAGAAAGAGCTGGCGCACCCGGCGAACCCAGCGCGCCACCAGTGGCTCGCTTCCGAGATCAAAATGCACCCAGGCTCGCCCTCCCACATAGCGCGTGGCGTCAGCCGGCAAGGTGAGGTCCACCAAAAAGACCGGGTCGAGGGTCTTGATGCCCTCCTTATCGGCCGGGTCTGTGATGCGATCGCCCCCGGCGCCCTCCCCCAAGGCCGCGCTGGGCAGCGTATGCGTGGCCGCCGGTGTTTGTTGGCTCAGTCTCGCGCTTAGGCTGTGCGCGGCGCCGTCCTTCAACAATACTTCGACACCACGCGTGCGCTCCTGCACCATGGCAATGTCTTGTTCATCCACGACCGCTCGCACACGCACCTCATCAGGGCTAAAAACATAGCCCAGCAAAGCGCCCCGCTTCAAAAATTTCCCAGGAAGATCGGTTTCATCGAGGATAACCAACTGCCCCGCGATCTGGGCGCGAACTTGCAGTTGCGACAGCCGCTCCTGCACCCGGACGAGTTCAGCCTGCGCACGCTGCAAGGCTTCGTCGGCATTCTTTGCCTTCAAGGGGTCAATGCCGATCATTTGGAAGTACTCAGCCCGCCAGCCGTCAATCCGGCCCTGAAGATCGCGTTGCGTGGCAATCAGCTTCGGATCATCCAGTGTGGCAATCAGTTGGCCGGGCTGGACCATGTCTCCGTCATGTGAATTTAGATCAAGAATGAAGCCATCCGTTTGGGATCGAAGTTGGGCTCTATCCGGTAGCCAAACTACGCCTTCTGCTACTGTTTTTGATGGAATTGGCACCACTGCCACCACCAGAATGGCAAGCAACACCAGCGCAGTGGTGATCAGGCGAACTCGTGTCCTTTGTGTGCCGAGGGCCGGTGAAAAAAATGCGAACCGAAGCAGCCTGTACAGCGGCTGTATCAGCATGCTGTAGAGCAGGAACAAGCCGGCAACAAGGCCCAGGAAAAGCGATTTTGCAGCCACCCAGAACGTGATGAACACGCCAATGGACAGCTTGTACATCCAGGACAAGGGCGCATAAATCAGTAACCAGGGGCGTTCGCCACGCGACGGCTCAGGGGAGTGAGCGCCGGAGATTTTCAGGAAGTAGCGCTGGGCCAGATAAACCCAATACTGGTTGCTGCGGTGGGCCAGATTGGGCAGGTTGAGAGCATCGCAAAGCAAGTAGTAGCCGTCAAATCGCAACAGTGGATTGCCGTTGAACAACACCGTTGAAACGCTGCCGATGAAGGCAAAAACAAATGCAATATCTCGCGCCAACCCGGGCTCGATGTTGAGCCAAATCAGCAATGCGAGCGCGGCCACCACCAGTTCAGTCATGATGCCCGCTGCGCTGACCAGCACGCGCTGGTAGGTGTGCCCAAATGCAGAAGCCGCCGAGGCGTCGACAAAAGGCGCTGGCACCAACACCAGTAGGGCAACTCCCATTTGCGTGACTTCACCGCCCCAGCGACGCACTGCCAAGCCATGAGCTAGTTCGTGAACGGCCTTTATCAAGGGATAACACAACCACATCAAAATCAGATACCGCGGGGTCAACATGTAGGTGGCTGCGTGGGCTCGCAGTTCACTCCAGTGGACAACCATGCTGACGAGCGCCAGGGCGATCAGCACGAGCCAAAGGACCAGCACCCTGGTGCTGAATAGCTGCTGCGACAGGCCGTCCAGACGGTGCAAAAAATGTTGGGGGTTGAATAAATTGAGGCGAAACGACAGTGGATTCAAGACGCTACGTCGTTTTTTTCGGGTGCGCTCTTCATGGCGATCGAACAGGGTTTCCACATCTGAGAATTTTTCGACCTGGAGCATGCCAAGCTCGGACAATTGCCCGATCAGCCGAATAATTTCATCTTGAGAGGGTGCTTGCTCACCCATTTCGTCAAGTAGTGTTTCCCAAATTTCATCGGTGCTGTGACGCCCATTGCAGCGTCCGGCAAACTGATACGCACTAGCGTTGAAACGATGCTGGCGCCCACTGGTCATATCGGAAAAAAGATACCAATGGGCATCGCGACTGGGCTGGCGGCGAACCTGAATATGCCCCCCCAATTGCGGATGGAGCTGCGCGACGCGAAACCAGGTGGCGCTGAGCAGTGATTCCGCGTCCAATTACGCCCCCCAGGACCAGGCTTTGATGCGCAGCCAGTTCAAGGTGCGTCGATTCCAATTTATCACCATAGAGCGCTGGTCCACTTCGATCTTGGCATAGCCCTGCATGCCGGGGCGCAAAGCAGGGCTATTGGCGTCCAAAATGGCATATACCGAGAAGAAATGGCGATCACCTTCTGTGGCCGCCAACGGCGTAATGCGCTCCACGCGAATCGGAAGCTTCTGCGATGGCATGGCCGCCAGCATCAGTTGCCCCCTCTGGCCGACTTTGATATCAGCAATGTCGATCTCTTCGACCTCAATCATGACGCGATGGCCGGTATCTGGTGCCAGTGTGATTAGCTCTGCGCCACGTTCCACGGGTGAGCCTATGGACTGACTGAGGTCGCCCTTGATGACGATACCGTCGAAGGGCGCACGCAGACGACTTCGCTCGAGTTGCTGTGCAATCAAGGTGAGCTTGGCGCGCGTTGCCTCGGCACGGCCCTGGCTGACGATGAACTCGGTACGGTCACTGCGGGCCTGCGCCGAGATCAGTGCGTTTTCGAACTGGGCAAGTTCAGTCTGCAACCCACGCTGCTCAACCCGCATGTCCTGTTCGGCGAGCTCGACTAGCACCTGACCCGCCTTGACAAGGTCGCCAGGGCGAGCATGGACTTGCTGCAAAAAACCATCCACCGGCGCAGTCAACGTGCGCTGCACCGCCCCTTGGACCCTGGCCGGGGCGCTAAGGCGATAGCTTGTGGGCAAGAACGCCACCAAAGCCAGCGCGGCAAAACCAATGCCGAAGCCAGCGATGACCAGCTTGCCCGCTGGTGTTTTGGTGGAAGGTAGGCGCGACAAACGAGTTGCGCTGGCGGCCATGAAGCGGTGCCAAAGGGAAAGACTGTTTTCATACTTAAGAGCCAACGGAGGCGCCATCATGGTGGCGACCCGCTCGATATGCGCGGCCTCAGCCGGTGTAAATTCCGGATCGCGCCGCTCCATGATCAGCGCCCCAACAATTGTCCCATCGTTGGGGAGCGGCACCGTGCAAACCGCATAACCCTGTCGTTTGGCTAGTTCCCGATGGGCCAGCAAGATGTGCGGCCTGGCGGTCGCGTGCTCCGGAAAGACGAGTCTGACACCCTGCTCCACCGCTTCTTCCATGGCCCGAGTGTGCAATCCTGCAGTTTCTTGGCTTGAGTGAACATCAGCGGCATAGGAAGTGGCCAGCACCTGAAAGCTTTTTCCTTTGCGCCAGCCGATCGTCACACGGTCGCATTTCAAGGCGTTAGTCAACTGTTGCGCCAATGAAGTGGCGGCCTCAGGGAACTTCTTACGCCCGAGCAACTCGGCCTGCAACTGCAATAATTCTTGCGCGGTTAGCCTAGCATATCCTTGGTCTGTAAACGGCGGCTGGGTCATCTGAGATGGGTAAGGTTGTTGGCCAAAGCGTGCGTCTTATTATGGTTCACGATATCTGTTTGCTATCCGATTTTGGCCTTGCCCCTGAAAAACGTACCCCTTGCGGTGTGGTGCAATTCAGACAAGAGGAAGTCCGCCTGGTGGACAACGGCCAAAGCGTCGCGGCGGTGGCGCGCACGTTAGGCGTGGTGGAGAAGACGCTGTTCAACTGGGTCAAGGCGCATAAGCAAGGAAAGCTCAAAGGAGCTGACAGCATGCCCGTGAGCGCCGAGCAGATGGAAATCAGCCGGCGCGGGTGACGATGGAGCGCGACATACGGGGAAAAGCGACGGCGTACTCTGCGAAAGGGTTGATTTGAAGTGCGCCTTCATCCCACGCCACCGCCATGTCTGCCCTGTTTCGGGGCAGTGCCGGGTACTCTAGGTTAGTGTCTCTGGCTACCACGCGCACCTCGTGCGCCGAGCCAGCGATGCACAGCGGCGCCACCCCAGCGACGAGGCGCTGCTGGTGCAATCGAGGCCCTGCACGCCGAAACCCGTGGAGCCTACGACTGGCCGCGCAGGGGTCACCGAATTGACAGCGTATGACCGGGGGCCAAAAAACGATTGAAAAATCTCAACCTGCCAGCGCCCATCAAATCGGATGCCTCGTGCTTTGAGATGACGCAAAAGGCAGCGGACTGACCCCGACAGCGCTTACTGCAAAACGCGGTTGTGATCGGTCGTTTCCAGAATGAACTCGTGTAGCGCTTTCAAACAGGGGATGCTGATGTCACGCCGCCCTTTTTCATTGAACTCAATGACGCCGCAG
>JBBKVN010000110.1:0-3232 GCA_037968455.1 Rhodoferax sp. | reverse complement strand
GAAAAGGGACTGCGCCTTCGTATTCGGCCATCAACCCACTGGGTGAAAAGCGACCCTGTTGTGTTGCATCGTGTGCTGTTGAACCTCGTTAGCAACGCCGTCCAATACACCCCTCAAGGATCGGTGCTTGTGGCCTGCCGGGTGGACGCCAGGCGCTCCACCTTGCGCATTGAGGTGTGGGACAGCGGCATCGGCATTGCACCAGAGCACCACGAGTCAATTTTTTCTGAGTTTTTTCAGGTGATGAATCCTGAGCGCGACCGCAGCAAAGGGATTGGCTTGGGCTTGAGCATTGTCCAGCGCTCCTGTCAGTTGCTCAATCACCGCGTGAGTCTGACGTCTCAGCCAGGCAGAGGGAGTCGATTCGTTGTGGAGGTTCCCCTGGTGCCGGCACCCCAGTTCGCCAGCAATGGTGCCCCATTTGTGACGCAGGACCTGGCGGCTTGGGCGGGGCTGCGGGTGCTGGTGATTGAGGATGATGTTCTGGGTGGCGCAGCCATGCAGGGCTTGTTGGCAACTTGGGGCTGCCAGGTGACGCTTGCTCGGGACGCAACCGGGGCGTTGACCCAGTGGCATTTGGGCCTGCGGCCTGACTTCATCGTCAGCGACTATCGGCTGCCGGGCGCCTCAAATGGCGTCGAAGCGGTACAGATGTTGCGCCAATTGGCTGGCCAGCCCATTGCTGCCTGCGTCGTCAGTGGTGACCGGGACGAGGCCGTTCGTGACGCCGCCACAGAGGCGGGGTTGATCCTTCTGTCCAAGCCGGTTCGCCCTGCCAAGTTGCGCAGCATGATGCGCCACCTGACTCGCCCTCCCGTGACAAAGGCGGAGGAGTCCGCTTTGGTGTGAATGGCATTTCCCAAGCTCAGCAGAGACTGGTTTATTGATTAAAGGAGTTCTATGTCGCCCATCGCAAACACGCCCTTGCCGCCGTACTACGCGGTCATCTTCACCTCGCTTCGCACCGAGGGCGACGACGGCTATGACGCCATGTCTGAGCGCATGATGGCCTTGGTGGCTGAGCAGCCGGGTTTTCTGGGCGTTGATTCGGCGCGGGACAGCGTTGGCATCACCGTGTCCTACTGGCAAGACTTGGAATCCATCAAGCAGTGGAAGGCGCAGGCAGAGCATTTGGAAGCGCAAGCCCTGGGCCACCAAAAGTGGTACAGCGCGTTTAAAACCCGCATCGCCAAAGTGGAACGTGACTATGGCGTGTAGTGGTTGTAATGGCTCGGGTATCTCCACTCAAGAAGGGTGACCGCCCGCAGATAGGCCCTGCGCGTGGACGTCGCAAGGACGTGAAGCGCGTACTGAGTCAGGCGCGGACAAACAGCAGCCAGCCCATCCTCACGGATCAACGCCCTGTGCAACCCAAGATGGACTTCCTTGTTTCTGTGGAACCGAGTTGCCGTAGGCCAGTTCATTGAACGGAAATACGGCTCAATTGTGCTCAACGGCCGACAAACTCAGGCGATCAAAGCGGGTGCGCCCGCTGGCTGCGGTCATCCTGGCGAGTCGATCGGTGTCTTCGCCGCTGACCCAGTCCCACTTGAAGCGCCAGGTCCAACAGCCCAACAGGCCGGGTGTGTTCATGCGGTGCCGCTCATCGAGCCCCAGCACGTCCTGAAACTGGCAAATGGCGAGCCTGGCAACGGACTGCGAACCGGCACGAATCATGGCCCAGTGGATATCGTGCCCATCTGTATTCAGGTATTCGCCGGCATACGCGCGCTCTCGTTCCGTGCAGCCCGCCCACCAGCCGCGCGCCGTATCGTTATCGTGGGTGCCGCTGTAGGCTACCGTGTCACGTTCATAGGTGTGCGGCAGGAAGTTGTTATCCGCCTCGTCCGCAAATGCAAACTGCAAAATACGCATGCCCGGAAAACCAGCACGCTGGCGCAGCGCGACCACTTCGGGGGTGATGACCCCCAAATCTTCGGCAATGATGGGGAGCTTGCCCAACGCGAGCTCGATCGCCGCAAACAGGTCATGGTCCGGCCCCGGCATCCAGCGCCCGTTGACCGCTGTGGGTTCAGACGCCGGTATTTCCCAATAACCCACAAAGCCTCGAAAGTGGTCGACCCGGACCACGTCTGCCAGCGTCAATTGCCGTTTGAAACGTTCAATCCACCATTGGTAGCCGTCGGCCTTCATCGCGTCCCAGTTGTACAGCGGGTTGCCCCAGCGCTGACCTGTTTCTGAAAAGAAATCAGGCGGTACACCGGCGATGACCCGAGGATGACCTGCATCGTCCAGTTCGTAAAGGTCAGGACGGGCCCAGCAATCGGATGAATGGTGCGCGATAAAAATGGGGAGGTCACCTACCATGTGTACATTTTTTTGGTTGGCATAAGACTTGAGGCGTTGCCACTGCACATCAAACTGCCACTGCACAAAGCCCCAGAACGCAATGGTCTGCGCGTGCGCTTGGCGAGCCTCTGCAAGCGCGTTCGGCTCGCGCTGCGCCAGAGCGGCAGGCCAGTCAGGCCAGAGGGCTGAGGGGTGCGCCTGATCCAGCGCCATGAATAGTGTGTAGTCACCAATCCAGCCTTGTTCGTCATCCAGCCAAGCCTGCAGTGCTTGCTGGTCGACCTCGCTGGCGATAGCCTGAAAGCCCTCGAAAGCTTCACGCAGCTTCTGCAGGCGCCAGGGCACCGTTTCGCCAAAATTCACTTTGTCATCATTGAAGTGGCAACTCAGGGCCTCCCGACTGATCCAGCCGTGCTCCAGCATCGGCTCGAACGCCACAAGCAAGGGGTTGCCCGCAAAAGCTGAACTGCCCATATAAGGCGAGTTACCCGGGCCAATGGGCCCCAGGGGCAGGGTTTGCCATAGCGACTGGCCCGCGGAGTGCATCCAGTCCACAAAATAGTAGGCGTTGGGGCCAAAATCGCCACTGCCGTGGGGACCCGGCAATGATGTGGGATGGAGCAGCACACCCGCGGTGCGCTCATTCAAAAGGTCAGGGCGCATGTGGGCGTCGATTCAAAATTGTTCGGAAGAATGGGTCATACCTGATCAAGAACAGTCTGATAGAGCTCAAAGTACTTTGCGGCGGAATTCTCCCAGCCCAGCGGCTGGCGCATGGCGCGGGCTCTCACCCGGTTCCACTCGGCACGCCGGTCAAACAGCGCGAATGCGCGACGAACGGCGCGCTGAAAGTCGCTCTGGTGAAAAGCCTCAAATACAAAGCCATTGGCGCTGTTGTCGGCCAGGTTCTCCAATGAACTGT
>JBBKVN010000109.1:0-4684 GCA_037968455.1 Rhodoferax sp. | reverse complement strand
ATCGCATTTGCCGAGGTCTATCTCGCTTTGCAAAACGGGACTGTTGAAGCGCAAGAAAACCCTCTCACCACAATCGAAGCCAAAAAGTTTTTTGAAGTCCAAAAGAACATCGTTTTGACCGGCCACATCGTCGACCACGTGAACACGGTTGTGGCCGGAGGGTTGTGGAAGAAGCTGTCGGATGCGGACAAGAAAATCTTCTCTGATGTGGCACTGGAAGCCGCAGTCAAAGCGTCCAAAGAAGTTGCGGCCCGTGAAGGCGAACTCGTGGCCGTTTTCCGGGGCAAAGGGATCACCGTGACCGAGGTGAATACCGGCGAATTCCGCGACACAGTCCTGAAAAACGTGCCGTTTGAGCAGTATGGCTACCAAAAAGCCGACTGGGATCGCATTCAGGCCATCAAGTAAGGAAAGCCAGCATGTCGCGTCAAAACACTCGGCCTGTTGCAGGCAGTGAACGTGTCGTGCGGCCGGCCGAAACCAGCGCGGAAGCGCTGGCGGCCAGCTTCGAACCGGCCGACCACCACAAGGTCGACCTGTCTCGCTATCGTTTTGAAGACTGGATTTGCTTCGGCTTTTTCTGGCTCATGGCCGGCTTGGTGTTTCTGCAATTTTTCAGCCGGTATGTGCTCAACAATTCTTACGCCTGGACCGAAGAGTTGGCCGTGTACTGCCTGATTGGGGTGGTTTTCATTGGCGCGGCCATGTGTGTGCGTCGCATGCGGCACATCCAGGTGAACCTGGTGTACAGCCATCTTTCTGCCTCAGCCGGTCGCGCCTTGTCTACGGCGGTCGATCTGGTCGCGCTCGCTTTTTATGGCTACGCCGCCTGGCTGGTGGCGCACTACGCGCTGGCGGTCAACAACGAGCCGATGACCACCATTGACTGGAACAAAAGCTATGTGTATTGGCTGGCGTTTGCCGGTTTTGCGTTGATGGCGGTGCGGGGGGCACAAGTCGCCGTGACGAACTGGCAGCGCGGTTTCTCGTCGCTGCAAAACCCCGAGTTTTTTGAAGACTCGGTCAACTGAACGGACACCATGCTCATCCTGATTTTTTCCTTTTTGGGGCTGATGCTCTGTGGCTTGCCGGTGGCTGTGGCCATGGCCGGGGGGTCTTTGGTCTACATCATTATTTCGGGCAGCGTGCCTGACATCGTGTTGGCCCAGCGCATGATTTCGGGCGTTGAATCCTTCCCACTACTGGCCGTTCCCTTCTTCATTCTGGCCGGAAATCTGATGAACATCGCGGGCATCACCGGACGCATCTACAGTTTCGCTGTGGCCTTGGTGGGTTGGATGAGAGGCGGCTTGGGTCAGGTCAACATCATTGGTTCGGTGGTGTTCTCCGGCATGTCCGGTACGGCCATTGCTGACGCCGCCGGTCTGGGTTCCATTGAAATCAAAGCCATGAAAGACCATGGCTATCCGGTGGAGTTTGCCGTCGGAGTGACGGCCGCATCGGCCACACTGGGGCCCATCATTCCGCCCTCGTTGCCCTTTGTGATCTACGGCATGATGGCCAACGTGTCCATTGGCGCGCTGTTCGTGGCTGGCATCTTGCCTGGCCTGGTTTTGACCGTGCTGATGATGATCACCGTCGCCTACTACGCCCGCCGCAATGGTTGGGGTGGTGACGTGGCTTTCAACTGGGGTCGCCTGTGCAGCGCCGGACTGGAGATTCTGGTGGTGCTGGCCTTCCCGATGTCGGTTTGGTTGGCCGTTGAGGCCGGCATGTCCGTCAATGTGGCCGCCGTGTCGGGCTTTGTGGTGCTGTTGGCGCTGGATTGGAAATTCAATTTCTCCGCCGTGCTGGCGCTCATGGCACCGGTGATCCTGATTGGCGGAATGACCATGGGGTGGTTCACCCCCACCGAGGCGGCGGTGGCCGCCGTGCTGTGGGCGCTGTTTCTGGGCCTGGTGCGGTACCGCACCATGACCCTCAAGACGCTGGCCCAGGCCACCTTCGACACCATCGAGACCACGGCCTCCGTGCTGTTCATCGTGACTGCTGCGTCCATCTTCGCGTGGTTGCTGACCACCACACAAGCGGCGCAGGTCTTGGCTGACTGGATACTGTCCATCACCAGCAACAAATGGGTTTTCCTAATGCTGGCGAACTTGTTGATCCTGTTCGTGGGATGTTTCATCGACACCATCGCTGCCATCACGATCTTGGTGCCCATCTTGCTTCCCATTGTGCTCAAAATGGGCATCGACCCGATCCAATTCGGACTCATCGTGACATTGAATCTCATGATCGGTTTGATGACGCCCCCGCTGGGCATGGTGCTGTTTGTGCTGGCGCGTATCTCGAAACTCTCCATAGAGCGCACCACCATGGCCATCCTGCCCTGGTTAGTCCCCCTGTTTGTGGGATTGATCGCCATCACCTATATCCCCGCGCTCACGCTGTGGTTGCCACAGCAAATGGGCTTACTCAAATAGAACGGAAGCACGCCATGACAAATCGCCTCGCTGGAAAAGTCGCACTTCTAACAGCCGCTGGCCAGGGCATTGGCTATGCCACCGCCTTGGCCTTCATTAAAGAGGGCGCTCGCGTTATTGCCACTGACATCAACCCGGCGCTGCTGGAAAAGCTGGCCGCCCAGACCGGCTGCGAGGTGGCCCAACTTGACGTGCGCGATGCCGACGCCATCCAAGCGCTGGCGCAGCGCGTGGGCCCGGTGGATGTGTTGTTCAATGCGGCCGGGTTTGTCGACTCGGGCTCGGTGCTGGACTGCGACGACGCTGCCTGTGATTTCTCGATCGACCTCAACGTGCGCGCCATGTACCGCATGACGCGCGCCTTCCTGCCGGGCATGCTGGCCCGCCAGTCGGGGTCCATCATCAACGTCGCCTCGGTGGCGTCGAGTATCAAAGGCGCGCCCAACCGCTTTATCTATGGCACCACCAAGGCCGCTGTGATCGGCATGACCAAAGCCGTCGCGGCTGACTTTGTGGCGCAGGGCGTGCGTTGCAATGCGATCTGCCCCGGCACGGTGGAGTCGCCCTCATTGCGTGGCCGCATTGCGGCTCAGGCGGCAAGCCTGGGGCAAACGCTGGAACAGGTCGAAGCTGCTTTTGTCGCGCGCCAACCCGTGGGTCGCCTGGGTCGCCCCGAAGAAATTGCGGCCTTGGCCGTTTACCTGGCCAGCGACGAATCGGCCTTCACCACCGGCACTGCTCAAGTCATTGACGGCGGCTGGTCCAACTGAACTCACCACTCAAAATACACCATGAAACTACTCCGTGTTGGCGCAAAAGGCCATGAAAAACCCGCCATCCTCGACGCGTCTGGACGCGCCCGCGATCTCTCCAGCCTGATTGGTGACATCACGCCAACGACGCTATTGCCCGCCAGTCTCGATGCGCTGCGTGCAGTCAACCCTGAGACCTTGCCTTTGATTGACGCCTCTGAGCGCATGGGTCTGCCTTGGTCGGGTTGTGGCAAGTTCATTTGCGTTGGCCTGAATTACGCGGACCACGCCGCCGAATCCGGCATGGCGATTCCGGCTGAGCCCGTGCTGTTCACCAAACATACCAGCACCATGGTGGGTTGCAACGACCCGGTGGTGATTCCCCAAGGTTCGGTAAAGACCGATTGGGAGGTTGAACTCGGCGTCGTGATCGGTAAAACCGCGCGCTACGTCTCAGAAAGCGACGCGCTTTCGCATGTTGCGGGCTACTGCGTGGTCAATGACGTGTCTGAGCGCGAGTACCAGCTCGAACGCGGCGGCACATGGGACAAGGGCAAAGGTTGCGACACCTTTGGTCCGGTCGGCCCATGGTTGGTCACCGCAGACGAGGTCTCCGACCCGCAGCAACTCGGCCTGTGGCTGGAAGTCAATGGCTTTCGCCATCAGAACGGCAGCACGCGCACCATGGTGTTCAACGTGGCGCAACTGGTGAGCTACATCAGCCGGTTCACGACCCTCTACCCTGGCGACCTGATCAGCACTGGCACGCCACCCGGTGTGGGCATGGGCGTCAAGCCCAATCCCAAATACTTGAAGCCAGGCGACGTGATGCAACTGTCCATTGAGGGGCTCGGCACCCAGCGCCAAACGGTACACGCCTGGAACCCGGAGTTGATCGATGGCTGACATCAGCCCCGCGATCCGCATCCACCCGGCAGATGATGTGGTGATTGCCCGCCGGCAACTGCTGAGCGGCGCCTTGATTGCCACGGAAGATATCACCGTCTCTGGCCTCATTCCGGCGGGGCACAAGATCGCCGTTCGGGCCATTGCCACCGGTCAACCGGTGCGCCGATATAACCAGATCATTGGCGTTGCCACGCGAGACATCGCGCCAGGCCAGCATGTGCACAGCCACAACCTGGCTTTCAGCCGCTTCGACCGAGGGCATTCAGTGGGTGGCGACGTACAAGCTGTCAACTATGTGGCAACACCGGCCACCTTTGATGGCATCGTGCGTGCTGACGGCCGGGTGGCGACGCGAAACTACATTGGGGTGTTGACCAGCGTCAACTGTTCGGCCACTGTGGCTCGGGCCATTGCCGATCATTTCCGCCGTGATATCCATCCCGAAGCGTTGACCGATTTTCCCCAGGTGGACGGCGTCGTCGCCCTGACCCACGGCGCGGGTTGCGCCACCGACAGCGAGGGCGAAGGGCTGCGCGTGTTGCGCCGCACCTTGGCAGGCTATGCGCGCCACGCCAA
>JBBKVN010000108.1:0-12787 GCA_037968455.1 Rhodoferax sp. | reverse complement strand
GGCCTGCTGGGCAGCAAAAGCATTAAGTGGAATTTCACCAAATTCCTGGTCGCCAAAGATGGCACGGTGCTCAAGCGTTACGCGCCTACCGACACGCCCGAGAGCATGAGCGACGACATCGAGGCAGCGCTGGCGGCTTGAGGACGAATACTTCCATCAGCCGCTTTGAGGGAGGGATCAGTCCCACGCGATTGATTCCCTTCGGACTGGTCTGGGTCACTTCCCGTCATACGTTCGACCAGAAAATCGCCATGCCAAGCACCGATTTCAAAGTGTAGCGGCCATGCGGCTATGGCCAATCGAATGCGCCCACTTTTCAAAGTGAGTCGCTCACTCTCATGCGCCGCGGTATGACCATGGGAGAACTTGGCCACTGGTAAATCGCCACACTCGGCCTGAACGTTAACTACTGGGTGATCAGCATGGAACGCAGCTGAGTTAACCCCAGCCCCGACGGGCCAACCTCTGCATGGCGCGCGCCTATGCGGGTACTGTGATGCTGGAGGGCACCGCCCTCAGCGAAGGCCGCAGCACCACTCGGCCGCTGGAGCTGTTCGGCGCACCTGCTTCTTCGAGCCCACCGTCCACGAACACGTGGGCCAGCTCGGCGCCGGGATCCAGATCCACCGGGAAGACCCCACGCAACACAACCATGCGGCCTTCCGGCCCTGGTGGCCGAGCGTTCCCCATTCATTCTCTTTTGACGTTGATGAGCACTCCTTTGGGTGAAAACACTCATAGACGCTGGGGACGCTCGCGAGATATCCTTGCGTCGCTTTATTCTTGAAGTTAATCGCGCTTACAGCCAAGGCAATGCGAACCACCTGCCCGGTTCCCTATGGCCTACTTTTGGCCTTTACCGAAGTCAATATCCACCCTAGGAGCTACTCATGATGAACCGTCGCCAATTCGCCCCAATCCTGGCTGCATTGACCTTGGCCACCGCCACCTTGAGCCCCGCGGTCCTCGCTGCGCCGGCGGTCGCGTCTGCCGACGCAGAAGAAAAGGTGGTTTATCACATTAATGACAGCGCCAACGCCATTGCAGCGATGCGCAATGTCGGCAACCACATTGATGCCAGCCCCAAAGTCAAGATCGTGGTGGTGACCCACAGCCAGGGCATAGATTTTCTACTCGCCGAGGCCAAAGACAAGAACGGCAACCCCTACGAACCCATCGTGCAAAGGCTGAAAGACAAGGGAGTCGATTTCCGGGTCTGCAACAATACCTTGGTCAGTCGGAAAATCGATGCCTCCACGGTCATCGCTGAGGCGTCGATCGTGCCTTCCGGCGTGGCCGAGATCGGGCGTTTGCAGTCCAAAGAAGGCTATGTCTACCTCAAGCCGTGAGCGCAGACGACCCACTTGAAGTCAAAAAGCCGAACCTTCTGGGTCGGCTTTTTTTGTTGCAGATCGCCGGTTGACGTAGCCAATCGGCGTGGCGCACATCGCTTCTATTTCAGGGCTGCGACGAGACTTAATGACCCAGAGCATGGGCGCATCAACCGCTAAGGCATCCTTAGTTGATCAGGTCACCGCCAGCGCCTGCGGCTTCACGCCGCAATTTGCCGGGCTGGAGGCGCTGCACCAGACCGATGGCAAAAAAGGACTGGTGGTGCTGGGTTTTCCCTGTAACCAGTTTGGCGCGGAAGACGCGGGAGAAAATGCGGAAATTGCCGAGTTCTGTCAACTGAATTACGGCGTCAGCTTCCCGATGATGGCCAAGATTGACGTCAACGGCGATGCGGCTCACCCGCTCTACCAATGGTTGTCCGCTGAAGCGCCAGGCCTGCTGGGCAGCAAAAGCATTAAGTGGAATTTCACCAAATTTCTGGTCGCCAAAGACGGCACGGTGCTCAAGCGCTACGCGCCCACGGATACGCCGGAGAGCATGAGCGACGACATCGAGGCGGCGCTGGCGGCCTGACGTGATGGGTTGCTCTGTGGCGTCAGCGGTTTGCCCATTGCGGGCCGGGCTGATCAACACGGGGTCATTCAATAAATGCGACGAAATTTATAGCTGATTGCGCTTGATGGGTATGGACCAGTGTTGGAATAACCTCTCAAACTCTTGCGCGACTTTTCGACGACCTGGAGAGATTGAGAACGTCAAGGGAGTGACTCATGGATGGCGGAAACTGGAAAGAGATGTACATGGCCGCCTGCGAAGGAGACCTTGAGCTAGTCAAGTACCACGTCAAGAACGGGGTGGATATCAACTACGCCCACCCCGAGTTTTTGTCGACCCCGCTGGTTGCGTGTTCCATGGCAGGGCAAGAAGACGTGGCGCTGTTTCTGTTGGCGTCCGGTGCGAATCCCCATCTTCCTTCCGAGTTCGACGCGCTCACGCCCATTCAAGCGGCTCTGCAGGCAGGTCTTGTGGCGCTGGTCGCCAAATTGGTGCAACTGGGCGCCGTCGCGCCAGTCCCTGTTGTCAGCAAATCCCCGCAAACCTGGCTCAGTCGCTTGCTTGCGCGCGTGGCTCTCTAGGCCATTGCACAAACGTTCCTATATTTCAGGGGCGAACTCTGTCTGGCTAGGTGATCGCATCGGGCTCAGCCCACCGGGACCCCGCTCACAAGGCCAGGCCCTTCATGCCAGGCATGACGTTGAACCCCGACCCAGCAGCCATCGTGGGGCTGGGGGCCGTCCCCAGTGGCTCATGGTTGAGGGGCACCAGATTGAGGTTGGGCTGGGTGAGAAGTCGTTCAAACTCGTCGATGGGCACTGGCTTGCTGAAGTAGTAGCCCTGAAATTCGGCACACCCGTTTCGTTTTAAAAAGTTCAGCTGTTCCAGCGTTTCCACGCCTTCGGCAATCACATTCAGTTTGAAGTTGGCGGCCAGGTCGATGATGCTGCGAATCATCACGGCGTCACTCTCGTCGGTTTCCACATCGCGAACAAAGCTTTGATCAATTTTGATCTGATCAAGGGGCAGCCGCTTCAGGTACGACAAAGAGGAATAGCCGGTGCCAAAGTCATCCAGCGACAAAATCACACCAAGCGCTTTGAGGGCGTGCATTTTGGAGATGATGGTCGTGACGTCGTTGAGGATCACGCTCTCTGTCAGCTCTATCTTCAAACGCGTTGGCTCAACGGCATGACGCGCCAACGCATCCGTCACCAGATCCACAAACTGGGGCTGCTTGAACTGCTGAGCGCTGACGTTCACGGCGATGGTCAACGCTTGGGTGTGCGCTTGCCCGGCCCACAAACTCAGTTGCTTGCAGGCGGCGTCCAGGACCCAGTTGCCAATATCGAGAATCAGGTGGCTCTCTTCCGCAATGCCGATGAACACTGCCGGTGGAACCATGCCCCGCTGAGGATGAAACCAGCGCACCAACGCCTCGGCGCCGCAGGGGCGGTGCTGCTGGTCAACCTGGATCTGATAGTACAAACGCAGCTGTTGATCCTGCACGCTGTGACGCAAGTCGGTGTCGATTTGCGCCCGCGCCTCAACCGCGTTTTGCATGGCCAGATCAAAGAATCGCACCAGATTGCGACCGTCATCCTTGGCCTGGTACATGGCCACATCCGCGTTCTTGATCAGGTCTTCCGACGCTACACCATTGCCCAGATACATACACACACCAATGCTTGGCGAGCTGTAGCGTTCATGGGCATTGAGTTGATAGGGGACAGCCAGAGAGACGCGAATTTTCTCCGCCACCTGCAAGGCGTTTCTGGCCGCCTGATCGGCGTCAGTGCCCAACTGCTCAAGAACCACGACAAATTCGTCACCACCGACGCGGGCGATGGTGTCCACCTCGCGCACACAGCTTTGAATGCGTTTGGCCACCTCCACGAGCAAGAGGTCGCCATGGTCATGGCCCAGGGTGTCGTTGATGGTCTTGAAACGGTCCATGTCCAGGAACAGCACAGCGCCCAGCATTTGCGTGCGGGTCGAAATTGCCAAGGCGGTGTGCAAACGCTCCATCAACAAGCGTCGGTTGGGCAAGTGGGTCAGCACGTCGTAAAAAGCCAGTTGGCGAATTTCCTCTTCAGCGTGCCGTCGCTCGGTGATGTCGCGTGACAAAACAACATAGGTTTTGTCGTCGTCCGAGCGGGCCTGGTATTTGGCCACCGAAAGCTCAAACCAGCGCTCTCCTTGGGGCAGGGGCAACATGATGCAGCGTCCAAATGAATGGCCGTTGGATGACTCGTCAGCCTCACCCATGGCGACAAGGACTTCGTTGGCCGCAGGGCGCGGTAGCTGGGCCTGAACTTGGCGACCCACCAGTTCACGGGCCGGGGCCATCAGAAAATCAGCGCGGGCGCCCCACACGTTGATGTATCGCCCCTCACGGTCCAGTTCAAACATCAGGTCAGGCACCGCTTTCAAAACGGCCTCAAAGCGGCTTCTTGCGGCATTTTTCTCGTTGTCGCGAAGCTGCAGTTCCACCATCAGGTAGTTGAAGCTTTTCGCCAGTTCGCCTATCTCATCATCCGTACCGACCAACGCCCGGCCGCTCAGGTCAGCGCCTTGTTGGATCTTTCGCATGGTGGCCGTCAAGTCCGTCAAAGGCTGGGTAATATGGCGCTGAAGCCGATTGAGCAACAAATTCAGCAGCGCAAAAGCCACCAGACTGGCGGCAAATACCGCTGCCAATTGTTGCCACAGTTGCTGGTAGGTGTTGTTGAGGCCCTGGCGAACGATCAGGGTTCCAATTTGGTTGGTGTTGTCGCCGACATCTCTCAGAACGCTCGTGGCGTCGATGGATGTTTTGACAAAACCGGTGTCACGCGGCATCTGGCCGAGGTTTAGTGTGGCCGCCACGCCCTGGTGGGCGCCCGCGCCGCTATAGCTTGCAAACAGCTTGCCTGTCGCGTCGTAAAGGCCAGCTTGCTCAATGTCGTCCGCCTGTGCCAGGCCCTCCAGTGTTGATTGGGCGGTCTTGGCATCGACAAAGACCAGCGCGGCGGTCAGGTTGTCACCCATTACGCGGGTCAGGCTGTCGAGGTGGCGCTGTTGGTCCGCAATGGAGCGCTGGTACAAGACGACGCCCAGGCTGAGCATGGCAAAAAATGCCACCAGACTGACGGCCAGCAGGTTGATGGCCTTGAGCTTGGTGCCCAGTGCGGCTTTGGCAAAAAAGGCTCTCATAGGCAACTTAGTACACCAGTTTGGCCAAGCGCAGCAGCTTGGCACTGAGGTTCAGCGAGCGAGCTTGCGCAGCCGTGCGATTGACTTTGAACGTGTACCGGCCATCCTCCTGGCGCAGGGAGATGACGACGTCTTGCGGGGACGCATCATCTTCTTCCGCCACCAGGAGCAGGGGTGTGGTGCGCCTCAGCTTGTTGACCTGGGCGATGTTTGTGTTGTCATCTTTGCCAACAAACAGCACCTGGCAGGGTGGGGACTGGTCAATCTGGGTAATCGTCCTGACGTCCATGACTTTGCCATTGATGGTCTTGTTTTTGCGCTCGGCCAGTGCCTCACTGACTGCCGGGCTTCCCATTACACAAAACACTATTTTTTCGGAGGGCGTGACACCCGCAGGCAGGGCGGGCCACTCGGTGTAGGCTGCAAAGTTGGCCAGCAGGGCCGCTTGCAGCGCGCCCTCGGTGGCCGTCACATCGCCGGCGCGCGCCGCTGTAGCCAGCCAGCACCCTAGCAAAAGTACCGAGAGCAGCTTAAAAGGCATACGTCAGGGTGGCGCTGATATCTCGACCGGGTTGTGACACCATGGGCGACAAAATCTCGGCAGAGGCGGGGTGCGCAATGTGGCGGTCAAACAGGTTGCTGATGCGCAACTGGCCCCGCCAGCCTTTGCCAATCAGGTCCGGAAACGTCATCGTGACATGGGCCAGCACCTCGGTAGGCACGGCGTACGAGGTGGCGTTCCAGAGATAGCTGCGCGAGCCAACCAGTTGCAGCTCGCCGGCAAGTGTCATGCGGTTCTGCCAAAGGGGGATGCTGCCCGCCGCCTTGGCAATCCATTGCGGGCTGTTGTCAACCGAGGTCGTCACACTGCTGCTGGACTGGTTCAGTGCGAGACTGGCCCGCCACATCAGGCCGCCAGGCTGTTTTTGTTCCAGTCCCAACTCCGCACCAACGATGGTCGTTGCCCCCCGGTTTTGAAACTGGAGCCCGCTGCCGGTGTCAATTTGGGCAATCAGGTTGTCCAGCTGGTTTTGGTAAAGCGAGGCTTGCCAACGCGTGCGCTCGTCGCTGCGCCACTCCATAACCCCCTCGGTGGTTCGGATGGTCTCGCTCTTCAAATTGAGGTTGTTCAAATAACCGGCACCATTGGCAAATTGGGATTCATAAGCGTTGGGGCTCCGGTAGGCACGCCCACTCAGTAATTTGAGCGTCCAATCAGGGGCCATTTGCCAGACGGCGCCCAGCCTGGGGCTGGTCGTGGTGTTTTGGCCTGTGGCGCTGTCCAGACGCAGACCCATGTTGAGCGCCAGGCTGTCATGCAGCCGCCATTCGTCCTGGATGAACAGTGCGCTGCGGGTGCTTTGTGAGTTGATGTCGACGTCTGTGGTTCCCAAGGTCGCAGCAGGTACTGAGTAATAGTTTTTCTGGTTGGCTTTCAGGTCGCGCGACAAGGCCATGCCAGTGACCACACGGTGGGCTCCGCCTTGCCACTGGTAGCTCAGTTCCCCGTCCAGAACTTGTCCGCGTACATCGTCGAAGTTCAGGTAGCGGCCAACGCTGGTGTCCAGGTAAGGGTAGGTGGCGCGGTAGTAGAAGTCGGTGTAGCCCACGCGGGCCTGCAGGCTGCTGTGTTCACTCAAGGCGTGGTTCACCGATACCTGCAGCTGCGTGCCGCCATCGGCGACGTTCAAGGCCGGGTCGTCAAACAAGGTGGCGTAAGCCGCAGATGAAGGTTGGACGGACCGCTTGTGGTGGATCAGGCGCACACTCCATTCGCCCTGGTCCACGCGGGCCAGCAGGTGTTGGTTGCGCCCTTGGTCCAGGCCATGCGCGATGCCGTCGGTGGAAACACGGCCGTCGGCCAGCGTCAACTGGCCCAGCGGATCGTTGTAGCGCAGGTCACGTCCGGACTGGCGGTCGGTCGACATCTGCACAAACACGCGCATGTCGTGGTCTTCCCCCGCAAAGGTTTGGCTACCGGTCAGGTTAAGGCTTTCGCCCGAGCGCGTTGACCAGCGTGCACCAACTTCGGTGCGCCCCTGTGCCTCGCCTTGGCGGGTGATCACATTGATGACCCCAAACATGGCGTTGGAGCCGTACAGGGCCGAGCCCGGGCCAGGAATGTACTCAATGCGCTCCACCGCTGACAGATCCAGCCAGCCTTCAATGCCAGTCATGGCGGATTGGTAAATGTTGTCGTTGTTTCGCTGGCCGTCGACCAGCAGTAGAAACCGGGTGTTGTAGTCACCAGGGATTTGAAAGCCGCGAGCGCCCTGAAAGTCATAGACCTTGTCGTTGCTGGCATACAGGCCAGGCAGCGTGTTCAGGGCTTCAGTCAGCGTGCGCCATCCGTGCCGCTGAATTTCTTCGCGGGAAATAACCTGGACGGCTGACGGCGCATCGCGCCCGCGTTGCTCAAACTTCGAGGCGGATATCACCCTGACTTCAAGCAATTGCTCTAGCGACAAGTCGTCCAAATTGGCCGCTGCGGCGTGGCTGGCTGGGGCCGTGCAGGCTAAACCACCCAAGCACAGCCCAAGCAAGCGCCTGCAATTTTTATGCAACACAAGACCTCCCTGAATCTTTTAATCATTCTGTCATTTTTTCAGTTTGCCGAATACTGAAGATGACGGTTTTGGGATTAAGTGTATCGATGCACCTCTGGGTGTTGCACAAATGCGATTCAATCCTGCCGGATTGCGACACCGGTCATGGTGTTGTCAGGTTCAGGGGGTTGGAGACCGAATCAACGCCAGCGCGGGCGACGGTTTGGCAAATTGGCTGTCAAACGGGTGGGCGAGCATGCCCACGGAGCGGATGATGCGTTTGACGTAGTTGCGGGTTTCCTTGTACGGGGGCACGCCGCGGTAGCGCTCCACCGTGCCTTCGCCCGAGTTGTAGGCGGCGGCCACCAAAGACACATCGCCCTCAAAGTAGGCCAGCAGCCAACGCAGGTAGGTGAGGCCGCCGCGAATATTTTGCGCGGGGTCATAGGGGTTTTTCACGTTGAAGCGCGCACTGGTGTCGGGAATGAGTTGCATCAGGCCCTGGGCGTTTTTGGGCGACAGCGCTTGCACGTCAAAGTTGGATTCGGCGGCAATGATGGCCAGTGCGAGCTGGGGCTCGACCTTGAACTGCGGTGCCAACTTCATGACCAGTTCCATGATTTTGCGCGGCGCGATCTGGGTGTAGTCCACCTTGGACATGGGCGGGTTGTCGGCCTGACTCACGGGTGGGAGTTCTCGCAGGCACTGTGGGGTTTCGGCCGGGGTATTGCCCACTGCTTGGAGCATGCGCAGGGCGCCGTCCAGGCCTTGCTCGGCAGCAGCATGGAAGAAGTAGGCCGCCACGCCGTCGTGGCGGGGCACGCCGCGCCCATTGGCATACATCCAGCCCAGGTTGTACTGGGCGATGGCGTCACCCTGAATAGCGCTTTGGCAATAGAGTTTGGCCGCTTCTGCTAGGTCACGCGGTACGCCTTCACCATGCTCCAGTGCAATGGCTTGCAGGCGAAGGGCCTCGGCGCTGGCGTCGTCCTTAGGCGCTGCCCAAGCAGACCCCGCCGCCAAGGCGGCAGCCAGAAAAACGGGGGGGAAGAAACGGCGCATGAGGACCAGTGTCGGTCATTCACGTGCGCCCGTCTTGCGTTTTATCAGAGCGCGACGGTGCTGAGCTTGGCGGCGGCTTCGCGCAAACAAGCTTCGGTGGTGTCCCAGCTCAGGCAGGCGTCGGTGATGGAAACACCGTAGCGCAGGTCGGCCGGTTTGCCCAGTTTTTGATTGCCTTCAAACAAATTGGACTCCAGCATCACGCCCTTGATGGAGCGGTTGCCGTCAGCGATCTGGTTCACCACGTCTTTCAGCACCAGGGTTTGCAGGGCGTGGTTTTTGCGTGAGTTGGCGTGGCTGCAATCAACCACGATGTTGACCGGCAGCTTAGCCGTAGCCAGCGCCGCTTCGGCTTGGGATACGGCCACGGAGTCGTAGTTGGGCACAGGGCCGCCACGCAAAATCAGCTGACCTTGGGCGTTGCCGCGGGTTTGGGTGACTGCCACTTGGCCCTGGCCGTTGATGCCCAGAAAGGCGTGAGGCTGGGCGGCGGAGAGCATGGCGTTCAAGGCCACATCCAGGTCACCGTCGGTGCCGTTTTTAAAGCCCACCGGGCTGGACAGGCCGCTGGCCATCTCGCGGTGGGTCTGGCTCTCGGTGGTGCGCGCGCCAATGGCGCTCCAGGCAATCATGTCGCCCAGGTACTGCGGGGTGATGGGGTCCAGCGCCTCGGTGCCGCAGGGCAGGCCCAGCTCGTTCAGGTTGATCAACAGTTGGCGTGCCAGGTGCAGGCCTTCCTCGATCTGGAAGGAGTCGTCCATGTACGGGTCGTTGATCAGGCCTTTCCAGCCGACGGTGGTGCGGGGCTTCTCAAAATAAACGCGCATCACGATGAAGAGCTGGTCTTTCAAGTCATTGGCCAGTGCCTTGAGTTTGTGGGCATATTCCATTGCCGCCTTGGGGTCGTGGATGGAGCAGGGGCCCACGACCACGATCAGGCGCTTGTTGCGGCCGCTCAGGATCTCGGTCAACGCGGCGCGGGCGTTGTTGACGTTGTCCGTGGCAGCAGCGCTGGCGGCAATGTCCAGGTGCAGTTGGCTGGGCGGCGGCAGCGTGCGCTGCGCCAGGATGTTGATATTTTCAAGGGCGGTGGGAAAGGTCATGTCAGTGCCTGTGGAGTAACTTGTGAACGAAATGTACTTTCTGCCCTCGCTGTTCATGCGCAAGCAGCTATCAATAGTGTAGTGACAAGCCGCTGGGTGTTGATTCAGCGGGTTCGGATGCACTTGTTTCTAGCGTCGGCGCAACTGCGCCAGCGTCCATGCCGGTAAAAGCTGTAGGTAGCCCGGCGCGAATGCCGCTTCTGCTTGCCACAGATAACGAGCGCTCATGCGCCAGGTCCACTCCTGCGGCAGTTGCGCGGCGTAGTGTGCGGGATTCAACAGCTTGTGATCGCCGCCTTCAAACACCTTGACCGCATGGCGTTGCTGCTCAATCCAATGCAAACCTTGGTCGGCCGTGTCGGCGTGAAGCAGCTCCGCATAGCGGCGCGCGCTCGCCGTCGCATCAACATTCAAGTCCTGTTGTCCCCAGACCGCCAAGTAGGGCACTTGCGCCCGGGACAGGCCTGCGCTCACATCGGCCCGGCGGTTGAGTGCAATAAATCGGTAGCGCTGCGGCGAAAGTGGCTCAACGCTCTCCCCTTGTGGCGGGGGCGAGGCCCGCACATAGGCTTGCCACGCGCGTGCATAGTCCGCATGGCTGAGCGTCACATCCGGTTGCGGGGCTGCATGTTGCCAGTCGATGACGGCTTGCTGTGCCTGTGTGTCGTGAATGCCTGCTCGCTGCAAGCGCATGCGCGTGAAGTAGTCGCCCTGACCGGCCCAGTCCACCGCGCCACCGACCGTGATCAAAAACGCGGGGGCGGTGCGACGATCCGCATGGCCGCTTTGCGCGATATCCGCCAACACCCACGCACCTTGCGAGAATCCGATCAAGCCAGCGCCCTTGGCATCCAGCTCGGAGCGCTGCGCCAGCATCGCCATTGCCGCGCCGGCCTCATTGGCGCGGTCACGCATGGTTTGGTTCAGCCAACTGCTTTGATCCGGCCCTTGTGACTGCCCTGTACCCAGCTTGTCCCAGCTGTAGCAGGCAATGCCCGCTTTGAGAAAGGCATTCATTACCAAGGCGTATTGTTCAAGCCCCCGGGTTTGCGCGCCATCGCCATGCACAAACGACACCACGGGATGCGGCCCGGGCCCGGCGGGCAGCAGCAGCGTGCCGCTCAAAGTGTGGGAGCCATCTCTAAAGCTGAGGTCGATGACTCGCTCGGCGTTGAGTTCATGTGGCTCCAACACCAGCCAGAACACCCCGAACAATCCAATAATTAGAGCAGCCAGAACGAGCGCTACACGGCGGCGAATAGTGCGCTTCATGGGACAGAATGCATGGATGAGGAGGCCCGAGGATTTAAGCAGCTTGGCGTGCGCCCCCCAAGCCGATTCGCGTGATATTGCTACGACGACCGCAGGGATTCGTCCAGTATTTCAATCCAGTGACGCACCGGAGTGACCGTGCCGCTCTGCAAATGCGTAATGCAGCCGATGTTGGCGGAGGCAATGACTTCGGGTTTGGTCTCACCAAACGTGGTGTCCAGGTTGCCGAGCTTTCGGTCGCGCAATTGGTAGGAGAGTTTGGGGTTGAGCACCGAGTAAGTGCCGGCCGAGCCGCAGCACAGATGCGCCTCACAGCCGGTGACCTTGACCGTGAAGCCCAAGTCGCCCAAGTGCTGCTCGACCCCGCCACGCAATTGCTGGCCATGTTGCAACGTGCAGGGCGGGTGAAAGGCGATGGGGGCAGCCGTGGGTTTGACGCGGTCTTTCAGGGTGGCGGCGAGTTCGGGCAGCCACTCACTGACGTCGCGGGTCAGCTCGCTGATGCGAGCGGCTTTCTCGGCGTAGGCCGGGTCGTCTTTCAAAATGTGCCCGTACTCCTTGACCGTGACGCCGCAGCCTGAGGCGTTCATGACGATGCCTTCCACGCCGGGGCGGCCATCCTGGTCTTGCACATGGGGCCACCAGGCGTCGATGTTGGCGCGCATCTCGGCTTTGCCGCCGTCTTGGTCGTTCAGGTGAAACTTGACGGCGCCGCAGCAGCCAGCCTTGGGGGCAATGACGGTTTGAATGCCGGCCGCATCAAACACACGCATGGTGGCGCTGTTGATGTTGGGCATCATGGCCGGTTGCACGCAACCGGCCAGCATCAGCACTTTGCGCCCCAGCGCCCGGGTGGGCAGCTTTCCCGCGCTTTGTTTGGCGGGCACCTTGGCTTTCAACGCCGCGGGCAACAGCGGGCGCACCAGTTGGCCCATGGCCATGGCCGGGGCAAACAAGGGCGATGGCAGGCCTTCTTTCAGCGCCCAGCGCAGAGCGCGCTCGCCTATGGGGCGGGGCACTTTGGCATCCACCAGTTTGCGGCCGATGTCTATAAGGTGGCCGTAGTCCACACCCGAGGGGCAGGTGGTCTCGCAATTGCGACAGGTCAGACAACGGTCCAGGTGCATCTGGGTTTTGCGGGTGGGCGTGGCGCCCTCCAGCACCTGTTTCATCAGGTAGATGCGACCCCGGGGGCCATCGAGCTCGTCGCCCAGCAGTTGGTAAGTGGGGCAGGTGGCAGTGCAGAAACCGCAGTGCACGCATTTGCGCAGAATGGCTTCGGCCGCGTTGCCGTCCGCCGTGCCTTGGTATTCAGGAGCCAGGTTGGTTTGCATGGGGGGCTTGCCGTTCAGAAGTCGGGGTAGAGGCGGGCGCGATTGAAAATACCCGCGGGGTCGAATTCGGCCTTGAGCCGCTGGTGAATGCCGTCCAAGGGTGGTTTTAAGGCGTTAAATCGGGGTGTGGCTCCTGTGTTCTGTGCGTCAGAAGCTATGAATAACGTAGCGCTTCCGCCCACCTCGGCTGCCGCTTGACGCAGAGCGAGGGCGGCGCTTTCGGGCGCCCACAGCCAGCGCTGGCCGCCGTGCCACTCTACCAGCTGGGCATAGGGCAGCGGCAAGGCCGGCGCGGTTTGCGGCAAGGATAGGCGCCACAGGCCCAGTTCAGGGTCGGGGCAGTTGAAGAAGGGCAGGGTTTGATCGC
>JBBKVN010000107.1:0-5288 GCA_037968455.1 Rhodoferax sp. | reverse complement strand
CTGTTCGGCTCCCCACATAGCGAAAATCTAGCCTTGTGTTGGCAATCGCACAGACGAAAGATTTGGTGTCACCTAAGGTCCAGGGTCAGATTCTGGAGATTTCATGCAAAACGTTCTTGCTCCCACCACTGGGTTATCGCTCGACGGCTCAATATTCAACCCTGCGGCTGCTGCAGTGACTTGCCACTATTCAGAAGCGTCACAGAGCTGCACCGACGACCAATTCATTGCGATGCTCAATGCCTATCGGGGCAGCGGTGGGCTCGCTCGGAAGGAGAGTTTGATCGCTTTGTTCAGTCGCCGCGGTGGGATCGATGCAGATACTCTTGCCAACTGGATCGCCGATCGGGAAGTGCTAGGGTTCGAGTGGCAGTCGCGAACATGGCTTCCGATTTTCCAATTCAACCTGATTGATATGACCCGGCCACCGGTGCTTAGGCAGGTCCTGGCGGAGTTGATCCCCGTCTACGCCCCCTGGGAGCTGGTGAACTGGTTTGCGCAACCCAACCCATGGCTCGCCGATCGCGTGCCGGCAGACGCGCTTGGACACGATCCATCCGCCGTGATGCAGGCTGCGCGTGCGGATCGTTTCATTGCCAACAACTGAGTCCTTATCCACGGCTTGCTAAGGACAGAAAGAACGAAATGATTTGCGCAGACGCAATCTCTCACATTAAGGAAAGTTCACAATCCGCCGGAAGAGGGGAATCATGGAGACACGATCGCCCCATATACCTTTTTCCGTCGGCGCGGAGCGAAGGACGGACTAAGACGAAACGCTCCGCCTGTGCAGTCGAGCGCTCAAATTTGGCTACCGCAGTCCACGGACGGGTCGAAAACTTCACCAATTACCAACCTTTCTATGCAAACCAGTGACCTGCTGCGGCACCAACTCATAAAAAGACTGACGACACAGCGCCACGAAAAGGGCGCAGATGCCGCGGTCGACTTGTGGAGGCAGATGGCGGCCCAACTCATTTTGATCATCGGTGCCGGCGGCTTCGATTCGCTGTACGCGCGAACTGTGTTTCTGAGCCAGTCCACCTACTCCTGGCTGGCTGCCGACTCGGTGGCCCCTCAGACCGACCAGCGGTTTGCCTGCTTGAAAGATGGCCTTCAAGCGCAGTCGGAGACGCTGGCCAGAGACGCAAACTGTCGACTGCTGATCACGTTCACCGACATTCTGGCCTCGATGATTGGCGAGAACTTAACAATCCGTATTTTGGATTCGGCCTGGGACATTGAGCCGCAAGACACGGCCGACAAGGAAATCAATAATGTCTAAAGTAAAAATACGTCGCCTGAAAACTGGCCTCCCGGGCCTGGACAACTTGCTGGGTGGGGGCCTGCCGGAATTCTCGTTCAACCTGATTGCAGGCACACCGGGAAGCGGAAAGACAACGCTGGCGCACCAGATCATGTTTTCGTTGGCAAGCCCGACCAATCGGGCCCTGTTCTTCACGGTGCTCGGGGAGCCCCCCTTGAAGATGCTGCGTTATCAACAGCAGTTTTCGTTTTTCGATTCTGACAAAGTCAGTGACTCGATCCGTTTCGTCAACCTCTCAAGCGATTTGCTGGAGGGCAATTTTGACTGCGTCCTGGCACGCATTGCCCAAGAGGTAAAAGACTTTTCGCCCAGTCTCGTCTTTGTTGATTCATTTCGCTCCATCGTCCAGGCAGGGGAAAAAATGGAACAGGGCGGTCCGCAGCTGCAGCGTTTCGTGCAGCAACTCGGCATGCAGATGACGAGTTGGCAAGCAACCACCTTCTTGATCGGGGAGTATTTGTTGCCTGAAGCAGAATCAAGCCCGGTCTTTACGGTCGCGGACGGCATCATTTGGCTTACACAAAGCATGCAAGGCAACTCCATGGTGCGCAAGATGCAGGTGGTCAAGATGCGCGGTCAAGCGCAGGCGCCTGGTTTGCACACGTTTCGCATCAGTGACCATGGAATTCAGGTCTTCCCGCGGGCGATCATCAAGCAGGGACCGGCATTTTCACCAATGGTCAAGGGTGCCACCGAAGCGGCACGGGTTGCGATGGGTGTTCCCGGCCTGGACGAGATGCTGGGTGGTGGCCTGCCCGTCGGTTATTCGCTGCTGGTGGTCGGGCCGTCAGGCGCCGGCAAAACCATCATGTCGACAACATTTCTTGCTGAAGGCGTGCGTCGGGGCGAAACCGGTGTGATTGCGGCGTTTGAGAAAAGCCCGAGCCAACTGCTGGGCAACACCAGGCTCTCATCGATGATCCAGGCCGGGCAGGTGGGTGTGATCGATACGCGTTCCCTGGATTTATCCATGGATGAAACACTGAGTGATTTGATCGACATGATCAAGCGAATGAAGGCCAAGCGTGTCGTCATTGACTCCCTGTCGGGCTTTGAGCTGGCGCTGGCACCCGAGTTCAGCGAGGACTTCCGGGGCTCGCTTTACCGGATGATTGCCGAGCTGACGGACCTGGGCGTGACCATCTTGATGACTTCCGAACTGGAAGACCGCTACACCGACTTGCGCTTCAGTCCCTTTGGGAGTGCTTTTCTCGCGGATGCGATCGTCGTGCAACGTTATGTCGAAATCGAGGGCCAATTCAAGCGCGCCATGTCGGTTGTGAAGGTGCGAGGCAGTGCGCACAGCAAGGATATTCGATTGTTTGAGATTGACGAGGAAGGCATCATGATTGGCGAGACCTTGTCCGGGATGACCGGCATCATGACCGGCAGCCCCAGCGTCATTCCCGTGCAAAAGGGATCAAGTAAGGGCAAACGGTAATGAAAAGAACTGACCAAGACAAGTTGCTGACTATCCTCGAAAAGAAAATGGCGCGCAGGGAGGGGGCGGTCGTTGACGATGAAGCGACCGTCTTGAGCCGCGAGAAATTGGCCGCCGCACGAGAAGATGCTGCGCAAGTGCGTGAAGGTGTTGCTGACTTGCGTGAAAACGCTGCCCATCTGCGCGAGGCGGCGGCGCAGGTACGCGAAGGCGAAGCCCATGTGCGCGAAGGCGCGGTCACGTCACGCGAACGGGACATTCGTGCGGTAGAGGCAGAACAGGCGACGTCGGACGATCAAGTGCTGATGTTGCGGGAAGCAAACTCAAATCTGGTCATCGCGACGATGGAAGCACACAGATTGACCGAGCAAGTCGAATCAGCAAAAGTTGAACTCGATCATTTGGCCCATCACGATGCACTCACTAATCTGCCCAACCGAATGCTGATGCAGGACCGGCTTAGCCAGGCCATTGAAGTCGCGCGCCGTCAACGCAGGCAACTGGCGGTGATGTTCATGGACCTGGACCGCTTCAAGCACATCAACGACTCCCTGGGGCACGACGTAGGCGACCAACTGCTGCAGTCCGTGGCACAACGTCTGGTGGAGTGTGTGCGTCACTCGGACACCGTCAGTCGCCAGGGTGGCGATGAATTTTTGCTGCTCCTACCGTATATCGAGCACGCCGATGACGCAGCGGTGTCAGCGAAAAAATACTGACAGCTCTGGCGGCGCCGCAACACATTGACGGGGGTGATCTCCATATCAGTGTGAGTATCGGCATCAGCATTTACCCCGACGATGGTCAGGATGCGCAAACCCTGATCAAGTGCGCGGACACCGCGATGTATTACGCCAAGGAAAATGGGCGAAACAATTTCAAGTTCTTTGAGCAGGACATGAATACTCGAGCGGTCCAGCGGCAATCGATTGAATCGAGCCTGCGTCAGGCACTGGACCGGCAGGAATTTTTGTTGCATTACCAGCCAAAAATAGACCTGCAAAGCGTCACCATTGTTGGCGTCGAGGCGCTCATCCGCTGGCAGCATCCGCAGCGCGGACTGCTGTCGCCAGGGGAGTTCATTCACATCGCCGAGGACAGTGGCCTGATCCGACCGATTGGCCGCTGGGTGCTGCGCGAAGCCTGTCGTCAGGCCCAAACCTGGCTGCAAGCGGGCTTTCCACCTGTTACCGTGGCGGTGAACACCTCGGTGCTCGAATTGCGCGCCGAGGATTTTCTGGAGAATCTTCGCGCCATCCTTGAGGAGACGCAGATAGAGCCGCGCTATCTGGAAATCGAACTGACCGAAAGCGTCCTCATGCGCGATGCAGAGTCGACCGGATCCTTGCTGCAGGCAATCGCCGACTTGGGCGTCAAGCTCGCGATCGATGACTTTGGCACCGGCTATTCCAGCCTGAGTTATTTGAGCCGGTTTCCAATCGACACGTTGAAGATCGACCAGTCGTTCGTCAACCGGATGAACGGCAACCCGGATGATGCCAATATCGTCAGCGCCGTAATCAGCATGGGCAAGGCCCTGAGGCACCGGGTCACTGCAGAGGGTGTGGAGACACCCGAGCAGCACGCCAGTCTCCTGGCCTTGCATTGCGACGAGGGGCAAGGCTACTATTTCGGTCGGCCGGTGCCCGCAGAAGCCCTTACTGCATTGCTGCAAACGGGCTTATCCCTCGCCATGCCCAATTGACGCGACCCGAGCCGTTCGCTGGCTGCCTGTGTGTTGCCGCACAGACGAGAGGGCCTTAAGCATCTATCTTTGGCACTGAGCAGCGGACATCGGGTCCGACGCTCAGGTCATTATTTGACACAAGCAATTTACTGGAGATTCACATGAACTATGAAGAACGCGACACCTATGGCATGTACAACAGCAACCTGGTCGGGGAGTCCGGCGATGTTGTACGGAAAGGGCAAGGGCCAGGGCCTGCGCTCATGGGGGCCAACACGTTGATCGGCAATGATGTCTACAACTTGAAGGATGAAGACCTCGGAGACATCAAGGAAATAATGCTTGATATGCGCACGGGTCGGGTTAGTTATGCGGTGTTATCTTTTGGTGGCTTCCTTGGAATGGGCGAAAAGCTGTTCGCCGTACCGTGGAGCGCGTTGACGCTTGATACGAAGAACAAACGCTTCACTCTCGACGTCCAGATGGATCGCCTGGAAAGCGCCCCAGGATTCGACCAGGACAGTTGGCCCAATATGGCCGACCCGTCGTGGGAAAAGAGCATCCACGATTACTACGGGACAAAACCGTACGCAGACGACGTTACCGATTAGCTTGTTAATTACCTGGACTTTGCTCTGGAGGCGCGCCGTTTTTCAGCGCCTCCTCTTTCACGTTACCGGTTTTAGTTCTTACCGAACTTTGTTTTAGCAGCAGCCACACAACTGGTCTTGGCATCACCGGTCATGGCGTCGCACTTTTCAATGGCGACCTTGTAGTTGGCATCTGACTTGTCCTCAGATGCCTCCTTTTTGGCCTCGCCGATCTGTTTGGCC
>JBBKVN010000106.1:0-9541 GCA_037968455.1 Rhodoferax sp. | reverse complement strand
TCACGTTGCTCTTTGAAACTGAGCTTGCGTGCTTTGCCGGCCGGGGCGGCTGCCACTGGGGCCTGCGGCACAGCAGACTGGATTGGCGTTTGCTGCTGTTTTGATAGCTGCTCCCGCTCGTAGTTAAAGGCCTGAGCACCTTTTTGACCTTTGCTCTCTGCGATTTCGCGGGACCGCTTGGTTTGCAGCAGCCAGTCTTCCACGCCGCCCTCAAACTCGCGCCAGCGGGCATCGCCTTCCCAGGCAATGGTGCTGGTGACCACGTTGTCCAGGAAGGTGCGGTCGTGGCTGACCAGAAACACGGTGCCTTCGTAGTTTTGCAGCAGTTCTTCCAGCAACTCCAGGGTGTCGATGTCCAGGTCGTTGGTGGGCTCATCCAGCACCAGCACGTTGGCAGGGCGGGCAAACAGGCGTGCCAGCAACAGGCGGTTGCGTTCGCCACCGCTCAGGGAGCGAACAGGCGAACGGGCTCGCGCCGGCGAGAACAAAAAGTCGCCCAGATAGCTCTTGACGTGCTGTTTGCGGTTGCCAATCTCGATCCACTCGCTGCCGGGGCTGATGAAGTCTTCCAGCGTCGCGTCCAGGTCCAGCGCGTTGCGCATTTGGTCAAAGTAGGCGACCTGAATGTTGGCGCCTTGGCGCACCGTGCCCCAGGCGCTTTCGCCCGGGCCGGGCTGGGGTGCGTCGGCGGGCGCCGCATCCGGAGCGAGCTGGCCCAGAATCAGTTTCAGCAAAGTGGTCTTGCCGGCACCGTTGGGTCCCAATAGGCCCACCTTGTCGCCGCGCAAAATCACGCTGGAGAAATCTCGCACGATGGCGCGATCACCAAAGGTTTTGGACACATGGGTCAACTCAGCCACCAACTTGCCGCTGACGGCGCCACTGGCCACGTCCAGCTTCACGCTGCCCACGGCTTCACGTCGGGCCTCCCGCGAGGCGCGCAGCACGCCCAGCTGGTTGATGCGTCCTTGCGCCTTGGTGCGACGGGCTTCCACGCCCTTGCGAATCCATATTTCTTCCTGCGCCAACAGTTTGTCGGCGCGGGCGTTGATCACCGCTTCCTGGGCCGCCTGCTCTGCTTTTTGCACCAGATAGGCGGCAAAGTTGCCCGGATAGGACAACAACTTGCCCCGGTCCAGTTCCACAATGCGGGTCGCCACGTTGTCCAGGAAGGAGCGATCGTGTGTGATGGTGATGATGCTGCCCTTGAAGTCGACCAGCAGCCCTTCCAGCCATTCGATCGAGTCCAGGTCCAGGTGGTTGGTCGGCTCGTCCAGCAAGAGAACCTCAGGCTGGGTCACCAGCGCCTGCGCCAACGCGACGCGCTTTTTGGTGCCGCCCGACAGTGTGCTGACAATGGCCTCAGGGTCCAGGTGCAGGCGTTGCAGGGTCTCATTGACCCGCTGCTCCCAGTTCCAGCCATCCAGCGCTTCAATTTCGCTTTGCATCGCGTCCAGGTCGCCGTGGCCCAGGCAATATTCCTCAATCAGGCCGATAACCCTTGATAAACCTTCGCGGACAGCTATGAAAACAGTAGCATCGGCGTCGAGTTGGGGTTCTTGCGCGACGTAGGCAATGCGGATGCCGCCTTGCACCTGCACCGTGCCGTCGTCCGGTTTCTCAAGCCCGCCCAAAATTTTGAGCATGGAGGACTTGCCCGCGCCATTGCGGCCAATCAGCCCCACGCGCTCCTGGGTTTCAAGGGAAAAACCAGCGTGGTCGAGCAGGGCAACGTGCCCAAATGCCAGCTGGGCGTCAAGTAAAGTGATAAGTGCCATGTGGCGCGCATTATCCCTTGCCTTGGCACCGACAAGGCCGCAACCTATTCCGGAAAGAACTCGGGGTTGCTCTGGATGACCGCCTTGAGGTGCTCAAAAACTTGTCCATCGATGGCGGTGCCCACGGTCTCGGCCATGATCGAGAGGGTTTTTTCGACCGGAATGGCGCCGCGGTAGGGGCGCACCGCCGTGATGGCGTCAAAAATATCGGCCATGGTGATGATGCGGGTTTCCAGCGCAATGTCCGCGTCTTTCAGCCCCAACGGATAACCCTTGCCATCGAGCCGCTCGTGGTGGGCCGACGACACACGGGCCAATTCTTCAAAGATGCTGATGCGCCCCAGAATCGTCTGGGTGTAGGACGCGTGCCGCCTGACCGCCTCCCACTCTGCATCGTCCAATTTGCCAGGTTTGTCCAGAATGGTGTTGCTCACGCCCAGCTTGCCCACGTCGTGCAAGAGCGCGCCGCGTTTGAGCCAGCGCCGGCGCGACTCCGGCAGGCCAATTGACTCGCCCAGCAGCGCGGTGTAAAGACCCACGCGGGCACTGTGGCCCGCCGTGTAAGGGCTTTTGGCATCCACCACCTTGCCAAAAGCTTCGGCAAAGTCGTCCAGAAAGTCTTCGTCCAGCTCGGTTTCCTGGTCGCCCGGCTCCATGGCAAACACCTGGGACTCCACCTCGGGGGAGTTCAACGTGGCCCAGAAGGCCTTGTCCTCAGCCACTGCCAGAAAAACCTCCACCAAATTCGGGTCAAACCATTTGCCACTGCGCTGGCGGATTTCCCGCAAGGCAGCGTCCTGGCCGTCGGAACCGTTGATGAGGTCGATCACCTGTGACATCAGCGCGATGCGCGCATAAACAGGGATCGCGTCGCCCTGCAAAGCCATGGGGCGACCCTGGCCGTTCCAGTGCTCGTCCAGCGAGTGAATGCCTTGGGCGACGCCTTCCGAGAACCGCAACTGACGGGCGATGTCGGCACCACGCGTGCAGCGGGTTTGAATCAACTCCTGGGCGATTTCGTCGCCGTTGGTCAAAATGCCTCCCAGTGCCTTGAGGCGGTCTTTCAGGCCTGAGGCCGGGCCGGTGTGGCGCAGCACAAAGCGCAGGACTTGCGGCAAGGTGCCATCGACCCACTTGAAGTCGCGTTTGAAACTCAGGTCATCGGTCAGGTAGAGCTCGCAAATGCGCGAGGCATTGCTGCTGCAGCCCAGATCTTTGAGAAGCAGGGTGTAGTAAAGCTCTCTCAGGTCGGTCTCGGGCAATTGAAGGCGCTGGCCAATGTGCATGCCAATCCAGCAGCAGCGCACGCAATGGCCCTCAGGTTGCCCTTCGGTGATGTCCAGTGCATGGCTCAGGGCACCAATGAGTTCCGACAGTTTGATTGCCTGCATGATCCTATCTGTTCACTCGCCTTGGCATAGAGCGGTCATCACTCGGGATCAGAGCGGGTGCTCCGCGTAAAACTTGCCGCCATGGTAGAGCAGGGGGGATGCACCTTCGCGGCGCGTACAGCGCTCGACTTCGCCCACGAAAATCACGTGGTCCCCTTCTTCGTAGCGGCTGCGGTTAAAGCATTCAAAGGTGGCCGCGGCACCCGCCAGGATGGGGGCGCCGCCGGCGCCATCCTCAAATCTCACGTCGGCAAAGCGGTCCACATCTTTGCTGGCAAAGCGCAAGGCCAGCGCCTGCTGGTCGGCACCCAGCACATTGATGGCGTAGTGCGAGCCTGCCCGAAAGGCCGGCAAAGACGCGGCGGCACGGGACAGACTCCACAGGACCAGGGGCGGGTCCAGCGACACCGAGTTGAAGGAGTTGGCAGTGAGTCCGACCAATTCCCCCTCTTGCGTACGGGCCGTGACGATGGTGACGCCGGTGGCGAACATGCCCAGCGCGGTGCGAAACTGGGCGCTGGAGAAGGTGGGCGGGTTCGCCCGCAGGCGTGAATCAGACAAAGACATAGCGGCAATTTAACCTATATCAAAGTACTGTGGCCTACGCACTGTCATTGAAGGTGGGGGAATAAAATAGGTCAATGCGCTTTTTTCTCCTCCTGCTTCCCCTGATTGCCAGCGGTCTTCTTTCAAACCCGGCCAGAGCGGCGGGGCCCTGTGCGGACTTTTATGCCCGACTTCCCAATGTTTCACGCGCCTTATGTGACGAGGCGTTGCTGAAACCCAGCCACGCCCGTAGCGTTAAGGGGCGAATTTTGTACACCCGGGACGTGCCGGTTGAAAGCGCCCGGCGCCGGGTGCTGGTCGTGGGCGCCATGCACGGCGACGAGTTGTCGTCAGCATCGGTGGCCTTGCATTGGATCAAGTTCGCCCAGGCCGCACAGAAACAAGCCCAAACCCACTGGTTGTTCATTCCTGCCTTGAATCCGGACGGGCTGCTGAGTCGGCCGTCCAGCCGCGTCAACGCCAATGGCGTCGACCTGAATCGCAATTTCCCAACGCCGGATTGGGAAAAGGAGACGGCCGAATACTGGGACAAGCGCGTTCGCAAGGACCCGCGCCGCTGGCCGGGAAAGACTTCGCTGAGCGAGCCCGAATCCCAGTACCTGTATGACGAAATCAGGCGCTTTCAGCCACACCTCATCGTCAGCATTCACGCGCCCTACGGCGTGCTGGATTTTGATGGCCCGGTTCGGGCCCCTGACCGCCTGGGCCATTTGCATCTGAATCAGGTGGGCATTTTCCCCGGCTCATTGGGTAACTATGGCGGGGTTCAAAACGGCATGCCGGTGGTCACCGTTGAGCTGCCCAACGCCCTGAAGACCCCCACTGACGTTGAAATCAAGCGCATGTGGAATGACTTGCAAAGTTGGATGGAAGACACCATCACGCCTACGGTCACGGCACGGGCGCCATCGCCCATGGTTCGGTAGATCGAATCAGGAGAGCCAGCCAGCGTTGTCCGGCCCGTTTTGGCGCAACACTGAGTGAGTCGATCAGTGCAAGTCTGGTCGCCGGTAGGTACCCGGCGCGGTTTGCGGCCTTAACCCTGGCCGGAGACAGCCTGTTGCATGGCGGCCAGCAGGGTCGCTGGATCTTGCGCACCGGACACGCCAATGCTGCGGTTGAAAATAAAGAAGGGGACACCGCTGACCCCGAGTTGTCGGGCATCCGCGTCAGACTGCGCCACGGCCGCGAGTTGATCGGGGTTGGTGATGAAGGCACGGGCGTCGTCACCGTTCAGGCCAGCTTCTTCCGCGATCTCGGCCAAAACATCGACATCGCCAATAAAACGGTTTTCCACAAAGTAGGCTTTGAGCAAGCGCTCCTTGATGTCCCCGCCGTCGGCATCACCGGCCTGGGCAAAGGCGATCAGGGCGTGAGCCGCCAGCGTGTTGGGTTGCAACTCAATGCCGTCAATGTTGAGTGGCAGGCCCACGCTTAGGCCGGCCGCGCGAACCCGGTCGTAAACCTCAGCGGCAGCGTCAGCGCCGCCAAACTTGTTTTCCAGATAGTCCTGCCGGGAAATTCCTTCGCTCGGCAAGTCGGGGTTCAGCTGAAAAGGGTGCCAGCGAATGACAATATTGGGCAGGTCAGCGGCCTCGGGCAACGCCAGCGCGGCTTCGAGTTTGCGTTTTCCGATGTAGCACCAGGGGCAAACGACGTCAGACACCACGTCGATGGTGAGGGTAGGAGAGTTCATCCACAAATTGTAGGACGCACCCCCTGATTTCGCTTGACCTGTTAAGGTCAAGGGTTATCCCTCTATTTGCTTCTTAGCGGCTGTCCGGCTTGGCCGGGGTCGCTTTCCCCTATGAATTACTCTTCTTTTCGCCAAGACTGGCTGTCCAACCTTCGCGGTGATGTGCTGGCCGGCCTGGTTGTGGCCCTGGCATTGATTCCCGAGGCGATTGCCTTTTCCATCATCGCCGGCGTCGACCCCAAAATTGGTCTGTACGCCTCGTTCAGCATGGCCGTGGTGATTGCCTTTGCGGGTGGGCGACCCGGCATGATTTCCGCTGCCACCGGGGCCATGGCGCTGGTAATGGTTACCTTGGTCAAAGACCATGGCCTGCAATACCTGCTGGCGGCCACGGTGCTGACCGGACTGCTCCAGATGGTGGCGGGCGCGTTCCGCTTGGGGGCGCTGATGCGCTTTGTATCCCGTTCCGTGGTCACAGGGTTTGTGAACGCGCTGGCGATATTGATCTTTATGGCGCAATTGCCGGAGCTCACCAATGTGAGCTGGGTGGTGTATGCCATGACGGCGGGCGGTCTTGCCATCATCTATGGCTTGCCCTATCTCACCAAAGCCGTGCCCTCGCCGCTGGTGACTATTGTTGTTCTGACGGCCATCGCGATGGTGATGAATCTTGATATTCGCACCGTGGGAGACATGGGTCAGCTGCCCGACAGTCTGCCCATCTTCTTGCTGCCAGACGTGCCACTTAACCTGGAAACGCTCAAGATCATCTTCCCGTACTCAGTCACGCTGGCCGTGGTCGGTCTGCTGGAGTCGATGATGACCGCGTCCATTGTGGATGAGTTGACCGACACCACCAGCAACAAGAACCGCGAATGCGTGGGACAGGGCGTTGCCAATGTGGCCACCGGTTTCATTGGCGGCATGGCTGGCTGCGCCATGATTGGTCAGTCGGTGATCAACGTCAAATCTGGCGGGCGAGGGCGGCTGTCCACACTGGTGGCGGGCCTGTTTCTGTTGATCTTGATCGTGTTTCTTGGCCCTTGGGTCAAACAGATTCCCATGGCCGCGCTGGTGTCCGTGATGATCATGGTGAGTATTGGCACCTTCAGTTGGGACTCGATTCTCAAGCTGCGTGAGCACCCACCCAGCTCCAGCCTAGTGATGTTGGCCACGGTGCTCGTGACCGTGTTCACACACGACCTCGCCAAGGGCGTCTTCGTGGGCGTGTTGCTCTCCGGGATTTTCTTTGCCAACAAGGTGGGGCGTGTGCTCCGCATCGATCGCGCCAGCGACGCCGAGGGTCGTGTTCGAACCTACAACGTGGTTGGTCAGGTGTTTTTTGCCTCCGCAGACACGTTTATCGCGGCGTTTGATTTCAAGGAAGTGGTCGAGAAAGTCTGCATCGACGTGAGCAAAGCGCACTTTTGGGACATCACGGCCGTCAGCGCGCTGGACAAGGTTGTGCTTAAATTTAAGCGCGAAGGCGCCGACGTCGAGGTCATTGGTTTGAATGAGGCCCGTGCCACCTTGATGGACCGCTTTGCCGTTCATGACAAGCCCGGCGCTGTTGAACAACTCATGCACTGAAGGAGAAACACATGAACAAGGTTTACGCCTGCATTGACGGATTGGCCAGCACCGCTGCTGTGATCGACTGGGCGGCTTGGTCGGCGCAGCGCCTCGACACGCCGCTGGAATTTCTTCATGTGCTGGAACAACAACCCGATCGCGCCGGCATTAGTGACTACAGCGGTGCCATCGGTTTTGGCGCGCAAGAGTCGTTGCTGCTCGAATTGAGCGAGCTAGATGCCAAGCGCAGCAAACTTGAGCAGGAGGCCGCGCGGAGCTTGTTGGCTTCGGCCCGCGACCGGGCCACAGCCTTGGGCGTGACCCGCCTGGATGGCCGCATGCGCCACGGCGAGTTGGTGGACACCTTGCAAGAGGTGGAGGCCGACGCTCGTTTGTTTGTTTTGGGCGAGCACTACCATGCCACCCAGCCCTCCCGCATTCACCTTGATCATCATGTCGAGCGGGTCATTCGCTCGGTCAAACGCCCTGTGTTGGTCGTCAGTCAGGCGCATTTTGAAGCGCCGAAATGCTTTGTGATCGCCTTCGACGGCAGCCCCACAGCCCGAAAGACAGTTGAAACCGTGGCGGCCAGTCCGTTTTTGCGGGGTCTTCCCGCCGTGGTCGCCATGGCTGGCACGGACAGCGACGCAGCCCAGAAACATTTGGACTGGGCGCGCCAAACCTTGGCGGCCGTCGGTTTTGATGTGTCAGTGACCCTGGTGCCAGGTGAGCCGGAGCAGGCGTTGCCTGAGTTGATTAAATCCAAGGATGCCGGATTGCTTGTGATGGGCGCGTATGGCCACTCGCGCATTCGCCAACTGATTGTTGGCAGCACCACCACCACTTTGCTGCGCTTGAGTGAAGTGCCAGTGTTGATTCTGAGGTAATCAAAGTCTTGCGTCAGATCAGTGACTGACTCTTCTCAGGGTTATCCCCGCCGATTTCTTTAGTTTGAGCAAATACAATTAAGGCAGCAGTTTTTGCGCAGCAGCAAAAACAGCCTAGCGAGTTGGAGCCCTTCGGGGCTCCTTTTTTTATGCCTTCGGTTTGGTCGGCGGAAGGCGCTGCAGTTGCATGCCTGCCAGCGACGGATACAACGGGGCGCTGATGAGGCGCGACACGCCGGTGGCGACCATGGTGGTGGCCATCAAACTCAGTACCAGCGCGTGGCCGTCAATCATCTCCATGACAATGATGAATGAGGTGAGTGGCGCCTGGGTGACGGCAGCCAGAAAGCCGGCCATGCCCAGCGCAATCAGCGTTGCCGCATTGGGGTAAGACATCAGTTGCGCAATGTCATTGCCCAGCGCGCCGCCAATGGCCAACGAGGGCGCAAACACACCTGCGGGCACACCGGCCCAAGTCGTGATCCAGGTGGCAATGAATTTCAGCAACACGTAAAGCGAAGACGCCTCGCCATTGCCTTCGAGCATATTGCGTGTGTGATCGTAGCCGCTGCCATAGGTGTCGCCGTGGGTGAGAATGCCCAATACGGCAATGGTCAGTCCACAAGCAGCCGCAAAGCGCACCGGTGCTTTTTGGCGCCACCGGCTGAACCAGTCGTCAGATTTCCCACTCAGGGACACAATCAGCAAACGAGAGAAAAGTCCACCCGCCAACCCGCAGCACAAGGCCACGACCAAGCCAGGCAGGATGAGCGCGACGCTGAGGTTCTGCACGCGGATCACGCCAAAGTAAGTCGAATTGCCGTAAACCGACACCGCCATCAAACCGCCCAGCACAATCGCGGCCAGCAACAAGCCATTGCTGCGCTGCCCTGGACGTCGGGTCAACTCCTCAATGGCAAACATCACACCGCCCAGTGGGGTGTTGAATGCCGCCGCAATTCCGGCCGCACCGCCGGCCAGGATCATGCCGTGCTCTGACACGCGGGAACGATCGGGCAACCAACGACGTGCATGGTGCATAACGCCCGCTGCAATTTGCACCGACGGGCCTTCGCGTCCCAGCGATAGCCCCGCCAGCAGCCCCCATGTCGTCAGCACCATCTTGGCCAAGGTGAGTTTGATCGAGACGTAAAGACTACGGTTCTCACGGAGGACCTCGGGCTCCATGGCCGCCATCACCTGCGGAATGCCGGAACCCGCGGCACCCGGCACAAACTTTCGCGTGAGCCAGACAATGGCCGCGGTGGAAAATGGAATCCAGATCAACGGCCCCCACCAGTAACCCAGCCGAAATTCGGTGAAATGTTCAAACGCCGTCTCGGTCATCCAGGTAAAGGCCACTACCGTGAGGCCGGCGAGCGCCGCGAAGGCCAGAACCAGGCCTCGGCCAGTCCATAAACGCCAGTCATACAGTTCTTCCTGAATAGCTGAAAAAACGGAAGGGTGGGAGGTGACAGCGGAATGGCTGGAGAGGTCGTGTTCGTTATGCAAGGCGTTGTCTTCGGGCTTGTGTCAAAAACGGTTCATCCAATATCAATATGATGGGATGCATTGAGTTGAATGTAATCGCCAAAACAGAATGCTGGAAGCGATTTGTGAAAAAGGGAACCAGTCATGATAAGAGTCGGC
>JBBKVN010000105.1:0-17518 GCA_037968455.1 Rhodoferax sp. | reverse complement strand
GGGCTCAGCCAAGCCAGCCACGCCAGCATCCAACGCAATCACCGCGCCATGGAGGCCGGGTTGCGCGCGAGATGCCGAGGCTGGCAAGATGGAAGTCACCAGCAATTGGTTGAGCTGCGGGCCACCAAACGCGCACATGGACGGCTTGGCAACAGGCACGGGAAGCGAGCGAATCAGCTCGCCCTGGGGGGAAAAGCAATGGACCAGACCGGCATCGTTGCCACAAATCCAGTAGCAACCATTGACGTCAACGGCGGCGCCATCGGGGCGGCCCGGCAGGTCCGTCATGTCGGCAAACAAGCGGCGGTTGGACCATTCGCCGGCCGGTGCGGCAAAGTCAAAGGCCCAAATTTTTTGCACCGAGGGGTGGGAGTCAGACAGGAAGGCCGTGTTTCCGTCCGCGCTGAACGCGATGCCATTGGGAGTGATCAGCCCCTCAACAATGGGTTGTCCCAAGCCGGACTCATCCAGGCAATAGAGTGCGCCCACGGGCGCGGCCAGGGACATGTCCATGCACATGGTGCTGATCCAAAACCGGCCCATGGCGTCGCAGCGGCCGTCATTGAAACGCATGTTGTCCATTGGGTGCTGAAGGGTGGCGAGGCACTCCAACCTCACTTCTGAGGCGGCCAGCAATTGAACGGCGAAGACACCACTTTCCATGGCGGCCACTAAGCCCCCTTTGGCACCCAACGCGATGCAGCCCACCCGCTCCGGCAAACGCCAGCTGAGCTGGGTGCGGCTGGCCCAGTCCAGACGCCGGATCAGACGGTCTTCAATGTCCACCCAGTACAGGGCTTGCTCAGCCACCGACCAGACCGGGCACTCGCCCACCTGATCGCGTGTTTCGGATAGGACGGTGTACTCAGACATCAAATGGGCCTGCGGTCAGGAAACCACCGCCTTGGTAAACGGCGGCCGGGTCGGAGAAGTCGGGCGCCGGGGTGCGGGCATACACGGCTTCGCGAAAGCCGTCCGAGCTGTCTTGTGGCACATAACCCACATGGCGCGCCCCGGCGTTGTCCCACCAGGTGACGGCGTTGTTGGACATGCCAAAAATAACGCTGTGCCCCAACACGGGCGTGGTCAGGCAAGCGGTGATGAGGCGATGCAAGTCCCCCGTGCTCAACCAGGTGGCCAGCATGCGCCGGTCTTTGGGTTCCGGAAACGACGAGCCAATGCGCACACAGGCGGTCTCAATGCCGTAGCGGTCAAAGTAAAAGCGCGACAGGTCTTCACCAAATGCCTTGCTCACCCCGTACAAGCTGTCCGGGCGGGCTGGGTCGCTGACGGTGACGGTTTCCGACTGCCGGTAGTAGCCAGTCACATGGTTGGAGCTGGCGAACACGACGCGCTTGATGCCATGCTTGCGCGCCGCCTCATAGAGGTTGAAGACACCCAGAATGTTGGCCTGCATGATGGGCGCAAACGCACTCTCCACCGAGACGCCGCCCAAATGAACAATGGCATCCACCCCGCGTACCATCTCACTGACGGCGGCCGCGTCGGCCAAATCGGCCTGCACCACTTCTTCACCCGGGCGGGCAGGACTCAGCTCAGTCCAGTCGGACACGCGAAGCACATCGCAATTGGCGCTCAACAAGTCGCGCAAGACTTGCCCAAGGCCGCCGGCGGCGCCGGTCAACAAAAGCTTGTGGTGGACTTTGATCGTCATTTCTCGACTCTTTTCAAATACTTGTTTGCAAGCGCTGGACAATTTATCCGAGTCGCTTTAAAGTGGCTTCACAGAGACAACAGTTATCAGTTGTCTGACAAGTTCAAATTATCAGTACCTCACCTCACCGGGTCAAGAAGTTTCATATGGAATCAGTGAAAACCCCTAGTCATCTCGCCCTTCGCCCCCGGCGTGCACGCGGCTTGGTCCAGGAAATCGTGGAAGGCCTCGCGGCTGAGATTCGGGACGGGCACATCAAGCCGGGTGACAAACTGCCGTCTGAGGCCGAAATCATGGGCCGCTTTGATGTCAGCCGCACAGTGGTGCGAGAGGCCCTCTCGAAACTGCAAGCTTCAAAAATGGTGGAGACCCGCCATGGCATTGGCACCTTTGCCCTGCCCCCGGCAGACACCAGCAACTTCAAGATTGCCGACGAAGACTTTGCCACCGTGAGCGATGTCATCGCCGTGCTGGAGCTGCGCATCAGCCTGGAAGCAGAAGCGGCTGGATTGGCGGCCCAGCGTCGCACCGAGGCCAACTTGAACGCACTCACAGCGGCGCTGGACGCCTTTGAGAACTCCATTAATCAAGACTCAGATGCCGTGCCGCCAGACTTTCAGTTCCACATGGAAGTGGCTCGCGCCACCCAGAACCAGCACTTCACGGACTTGATGACTTACTTGGGCGCCATGATCATTCCGCGCACGCGGGTGAACACCCCCAGCTGCGCGCCAGAGGGACGCTACTTGTACTTGCAACGCGTGCATGCGGAGCATGAAAGCATTCTGAACGCCATTCGCAACCAGGACGTGGACGCCGCCCGTGCCGCCATGCGCACCCACCTGGGCAACAGTCGGGAGCGCCTGCGCAAGAGTCAAATCCAGCCTGGGGAGCGCCAGAACTAAAGCCGGACGAGTTGGGGAGGTCATCACTTTTCCATTATTTTTGTTTTTACTTGTACGATGTCTGTTATCAAAATACATTCGTTGACCAACCACCCTCATGACCAATACACACGCCACCCACTCTTTTAGCACCCCAACCATCACCGCCATGCAGGTTATTCCGGTGGCCGGGCACGACAGCATGCTGCTCAACCTGAGCGGCGCCCACGGCCCCTTCTTCACCCGCAACCTGGTCGTGTTAACCGATAGTCTGGGCCACACCGGTGTGGGCGAAGTGCCGGGCGGTGAAAAAATCCGCCAAACATTGGAGAGCGCCCGGGACTCGGTGGTGGGCCAGCCACTGGGCCAATGGAACGCCGTGCTCAACAGCCTGCGCACCCGCTTTGCGGACCGCGACAGCGCAGGGCGCGGCAACCAGACCTTCGACCTGCGGGTCACCATTCATGCGGTCACCGCCGTAGAAAGCGCGTTGCTTGACCTGCTAGGCCAGTTTCTGAACGTGCCCGTGGCGGCACTGCTGGGCGAGGGCCAGCAGCGCGACCAAGTCGCCATGCTCGGCTATTTGTTCTACATCGGCGACCGCACCCAAACTAACTTGCCCTACGAGACCAGCCCCGACGCCAGCAATGACTGGTTTCGTGTGCGCCATGAAAAAGCCATGGATGCCAAAGCCGTGGTTCGCCTGGCCGAGGCGGCCTATGCACGCTACGGGTTCAAAGACTTCAAACTCAAAGGCGGGGTGCTGCGGGGCGAAGAAGAGATGGAGGCTGTGGACGCTTTGCACGCCCGTTTTCCCGAGGCCCGCGTCACCTTGGACCCCAATGGCGGCTGGCTGCTCAAAGACGCGGTGCGGCTGTGCCGCGACCACCGACATGCGTTGGCCTACGCAGAAGACCCGTGTGGGGCAGAAGGGGTGTTTTCAGCCCGCGAAGTGATGGCGGAGTTTCGCCGTGAGACGGGCTTGATGACGGCCACCAACATGGTGGCCACAGACTGGCGCGAAATGGCGCACGCCATTCAACTGCAGTCGGTGGACATTCCGCTGGCGGACCCGCATTTCTGGACCATGCAGGGCTCGGTGCGGGTGGCCCAGTTGTGCGAGATGCACGGACTGACCTGGGGCTCTCATTCCAATAACCACTTTGATATTTCATTGGCCATGTTCACCCACGTGGCAGCCGCTGCGCCGGGCAAGGTCACGGCGATTGACACGCACTGGATCTGGCAGGACGGCCAGCGCCTGACGAAAGAACCGCTGGCCATTGTGGACGGCTGCATCAAGGTGCCCACCAAGCCAGGTTTGGGAATCGAGTTGGACATGGCCGAGGTGGCCAAAGCGCATCAGCTGTACCTGAAACACGGGCTGGGCGCGCGGGATGACGCCATTGCCATGCAGTATCTGGTGCCCAACTGGCAGTTCAACCCCAAACGACCTTGCCTGGACCGCTAAGGACCAAGCCGAAGGCTGCACCCTAACCGGCCGCACGACCGGTAGAGGCGCGGGAAAGAATCAAGCGCCGCAGCACTTCTTGTACTTCTTGCCACTCCCGCATGAGCAGGGGTCGTTGCGACCCGGCGTGGCAACCGCGCGAACGGTTTCCACGCGGGGGCCAAAGTTGCTCCACATCGCCCGCAGGTCATACACCGCCCAAACGGCATCGGCAAAGGCGTTAAGGCGCTTGACGCTGACACTGGGAGGTGCCTCGTCGTCAAAGATCGAGAGGGTGGGCTCGTCGGTGTCGTCTTCGGTCAACGCCACCATGGCTTCCAGCGCGCTGTTCAGCAGCTTGGCCGCTTCTTTGTCGCGTGGGGCGGTCCATTCATCAGGCCAGGCCTCGACCACAAACATGAAGCCCAGCGCCCAGACCTGGCCAAAGGATGGCAAGGCCTCACCCGCCATTTCAGCGCGCTCGGCTTCTGGCAGGGCAGCTACGGCACCGCGCACGTCCATCACCTCGGGGTGGTAAGCGGCGTCGTCGTCCAGTGCCTCGACCTCTTGGTTGAGTGCGTGGGCGACTTCGTTCCAGCGGCGCGTCCACAGCGAGAAAAACTCGGCTTGCTGTTCAGGGCTGGTAAAAGAGCCTTCGTCTTCGCCGCCCTCCTCGCCAATGGCGAGCAGCACCGGCAGGTACTCGGATTGCGGAATCACCCGGCGGCAGCAAATGACTGCGGCCATAAAGCCTTCACAGAACTCCCACTGCGGGGTCTCGTCGTAACGGCTGCGCAAGTCGTCCAGAATGGTGTCAATGGCGTCGAACTCGTCCGGGCTCAAGGGCTCATTGGAAGTGTCGATAAAAGTGTCAGGGGTGATGTCTTGAGTCATGGTCGCATTGGCGTTGAATCGGGGAAGACCCCTATTTTGCCTTGCAAGGTTTTGGCGTCGGCGCAACACCAGCCGCCCTACACTGAAAACATGCCGATCCCACGCTAAAAGTAAGCCATGCTGAATACCCTGAATACGATTTTCCCCGTTCGGTACACCGCCTTCATCCTGAGTTCCCTGGGCTTGCTGCTGAGTGCAGCGACGGTGCTCACGATGGGCGTGGGCTGGCTGCTTCTGCCGATTTTTTTGACCCTGGTAGGAGTGGGTTTGTTTGACCTGATCCAGCGAAAAAGCTCAATTCTTCGCAATTACCCCATCATTGGGCACCTGCGCTACACGATGGAGTTTGTGCGGCCTGAGATTCGCCAGTACTTCATTGAAAGCGACAGTGAGGCCACACCCTTCTCGCGCGCCCAGCGCTCGCTGGTGTACCAGCGCGCCAAAGGGCAGTCTGACAAGCGCCCTTTTGGCACCCAGTTGGAGGTGTATGCAGAAGGTTTTGAGTGGATGAACCATTCCATGGTGCCCACCCGCTTGAGCACCCACGATTTCCGGGTGACGATTGGCGCCGACTGCGCCCAGCCTTATGAGGCCAGCGTGTTCAACATCTCGGCCATGAGTTTTGGGGCCTTGAGCGCCAACGCCATTCTGGCGCTCAACGCCGGCGCCCAACGGGGCCGCTTTGCGCACGACACGGGCGAGGGCTCGATCTCAGTGCACCACCGCGCCCACGGCGGTGACTTGATCTGGGAAATTGGCTCCGGCTACTTTGGCTGCCGCAACGACGACGGCAGTTTTAACGCGGATCGATTTGCCAAGAATGCCCTTGATCCCCAGGTGAAGATGATCGAGCTCAAACTGAGCCAAGGCGCCAAGCCTGGCCACGGCGGTGTCCTGCCGGGCCCCAAGGTGACGCCTGAGATTTCAGAGGCGCGGGGCGTCCCCGTGGGCGTGGATTGCATTTCGCCCTCGTCGCACAGTGCGTTCAGCAACCCCGTGGACATGCTGCACTTCATTGCGCGATTGCGCGAACTCTCTGGCGGCAAGCCAACGGGCTTCAAGCTGTGTATTGGCCACCCCTGGGAATGGTTTGCCATCGTGAAGGCCATGCTGGCCACGGGCATCACCCCGGACTTCATCGTCGTCGACGGGGCCGAGGGTGGCACGGGCGCCGCACCGCTGGAGTTCACCAATCACGTGGGCGCCCCCTTGCACGAAGGCCTGCTGCTGGTGCACAACACCTTGCGCGGGGCGGGTCTGCGTGAGCGCATCAAAATTGGAGCCGCCGGCAAGGTGGTCAGCGCCTTTGACATTGCCCGTCTGTTGGCACTGGGGGCCGACTGGTGCAACAGTGCGCGCGGATTCATGTTTGCGTTGGGGTGCATTCAGGCCCAGCACTGCCACACCGGCCATTGCCCCACGGGAGTGACGACGCAAGACCCCTTGCGTCAACAATCGTTGGTCGTTCCTGACAAAGCGCAGCGCGTGTACAACTTCCACCAACAAACCTTGCACGCGCTGCAAGAGCTGGTGCAGGCGGCGGGCTTACAGCACCCGAAAGACATCACGGCCCATCACATTGTTCGGCGTACCACGGACCGCAAGGTGCAGTCGCTTGCGCAGTTAATTCTGACCCAACTGCCCGACAACGCCTTGTTGCTGGACGATCTGAGGGGCTTGCCTTTGATCTATCAGAACCACTGGCCAAGCGCCAGCAGCGACAGCTTCACGCTACAACACTGATAGCACGCTGCACTGACACACCAAGGGTTAGAAGCCGTTTGGCCATACAAATCACGGCAGCATCTTTGCTGAGCAGAACGGCTTGGTGGGCGACGGCGAGGTCAATGAATTTCTGATCGTCGGCATCACGGCAGGTGTATGGCGCCTTATCAGCCACGGCCACCAATTTGGCTTGCGCGTCAAAGCGTGCCAACACCCCACTGGCCGTGAGTTGGTAGAGAGCCAGATGGGCCGCAATCTTGGGGTAGGCCAAGACCCGCTCCAACTCGTCGCGCATGGACTGCGTGGCCACCCATTGCAACTCGCCCGCGTCCAGCGCCTGCTTCAGGGGCAGGGCCGCCGGGTCGTTGAACACAAACGCGTCCAAGACGATGTTGGTGTCGAGCACGATCATTTGGTGCGCGCCGAGCCCTTCACCATGTCAAAACGGAACATGCGGCACTCAATCGGGCCGTTCCACATGGGCACGCGGCGCGACTCCTTGAGACGCATCTTGCCCGGCAGCTTCAAGTCGGGCGTCAGCACCCAGGCGGTCCAGTTGGCGTAATTTTTCTTCCAGTGCGCGCTGAGCTGGTTGAAGAAGTCAACGCCTTCGTCTGTCTGCGCCAGTTCACGGGCGCCGAAACGAGCCTGCTGCTCGACACCGGCCACACCGGCCACATCGATACGCTCGCCATAGGGCGGGTTCAGCATCATCACGCCCGGCTCATCGACCGGAGGCATACGCTGCAACGCGTCGCCGCCACGAAACTCGATCACGTCGGCCACGCCAGCGCGTTCGGCGTTGCGCTGGGCGAAGTCCACCATTCGGTGCGAGACATCACTGCCAAAAATAATGGCTTTTTGGCCGGGTTCCCTGACCACCTCTGCGTCAGCCGCTTCTCTTTTCATAGCATCCCAGTCCGCACGGCGAAAGGGAAGGTATTTCTCAAAGGCGAATCGACGGCGACTACCGGCCGCAATGTTGCAGGCAATCTGCGCCGCTTCAATGAGCACCGTGCCGCTACCGCAGCAGGGGTCGTACAGGGGCAGCAGGTCATCCTCACCCTCGGCCCAGCCGCTGGCGGCAATCATGGCTGCGGCCAGGGTTTCCTTCAAGGGCGCATCACCCTTGTCCTCCCGCCAGCCGCGCTTGAACAGTGGTTCACCCGAGGTGTCCAGGTACAAAGAGCAGCTGTCGGTGGTCAAGTGCACGTAAATGCGGGCATCCGGCCACTGCGTGTTCACATCGGGGCGAACGCCGTTGGCGGCCACGCGAAAACGGTCACACACGGCGTCTTTCACCTTCAGCGCGGCAAAGTTGAGCGAGGTCAGCGGGCTGTGCTGCGCCGTGACTTCAATCTTGATGCTTTCCTTGGGCGTGAACCAGCGCTCCCACTCGACCTCGCTGGCCGCACGGTACAGGTCCTGCTCGCTGCGGTACTCGGTGTACGACAGCAAGACCAACACCCGCTGGGCCAGACGGCTGTACAAGTTAAGCAGCATGGCGTGCGACCAGGAGGTGCGCACCGCCACACCGCCGCGCTGCTTGGTCGCGCAGCCCGGGGGCAGGCCGGTGATGCGCAGCACCTCGGGCAGTAATAGCTCTTCAACGCCTGCGGCGCAGGGTAAAAATAATTGCAATTGGTTCACGTCGTTTTCCTATGACAGCTTCGTTGTTTTGGGGCGGTAGCGAGGGCTCCGCCAATCTTCAGTGCCGGCGGACTGGTGAGTCGAGCCGGCCGGCGATTTACAGGTCTTTTCGCAGCGAGGCAGGAGCAATTCGCAGCCCTTCCCGGTACTTGGCCACGGTGCGGCGAGCGCAATCAATGCCCTGCTCCTTGAGCATCTCGGAGATCTGATTGTCGCTGAGGGGCTTCTTCAGGTTTTCTGCGCTGATGAATTGCTTGATCAGCGCACGCACCGCCGTGCTGGAGGCGTTGCCGCCACTATCGGTCCCCAGGCCCGAGCCGAAGAAAAATTTCAGCTCAAAAGTGCCAAAGGGTGTGGCCATGTATTTGGCCGTGGTCACGCGGCTGATGGTGGACTCGTGCAAGCCCAGCTCGTCCGCAATTTCCCGCAGCACCAGCGGGCGCATGGCCAATTCGCCATGCATGAAGAAGCTCTTCTGGCGCTCCACAATGGCGTTACTCACGCGCAAAATCGTGTCGAACCGCTGCTGGATGTTTTTGATAAACCAGCGCGCTTCCTGCAGGCGCTGCTGCAGCGCCGCATAGTTGGACGCCTCGGTGCCGCCGCCCCGGTGCTGCTTAAGTGCATTGGCATAAATGTCATGCACCCGCAGGCGCGGCATCACGTCGGCGTTGAGACGGACCCTGAATTGCGCCTGCGATCCGTTGCCCACCTGCGTGACGATCACGTCCGGCACCACAATGTTGCGCTCCACATCCACAAACCGGCGTCCGGGTTTGGGCTCCAGATGACCAATCAGGGCGATGGCTTCACGAATGGCGGCATCCGGCGCACCACACAGTTGCACCAGGCGTTTGATGTCACGCCGCGCCAAGATGTCCATCGATTGCGCGCAAATACGCAAGGCCACGGTCACCAGCCGTGCCCGGGGCAGGTCGATGTCGTCCCGACTCAGCAAGGCCTTCAGTTGCAGCGTCAAACATTCGGCCAGATTTCGCGCGCCCACCCCCACGGGCTCCAGCGTTTTCAGCAGGGACAGCGCGACGGTGAAGTGGTGCAGCATTTGCTCCTGCTCTTCAGGGTCGTCCCCAGCCAGCCCTCCCACCAACTCGGGCAATGGCTCTTCCAGGTAGCCATCCTCGTTCAGCGACTCGATCAGGAAACGCAGGGCTGCACCGTCTTCTGCACTCAAATGCAGGGCCAGCGCCTGTCGGTGCAAATGGCTTTGCAGCGACTCCTGGCTGCGGGCCAGTTCAGTCACATCGGCATCATCGTCACCGGCCAGGTTATTGCCGTGGGCCTTGGCCTCGCCGCCCCACTCTCCGTCATCGGGCGCCATGGAGGCACTGCCGTCGCCTTCCCAGCTCTGGCCATCGTCGGCCGACAGGGGCGACATTTCTGCATCGGTTTCGCTGCTCACCCGGACTTCGGCGGTGAACTCAGTGGGCGTGTGCGCGCTGGCTTCAACGTCCAAGTCCTCGTTGCGGACCGGCGCGTCGGCTTGCTCCAACCCGAACTCCTCACGCGGAGGCTCGTCGGCACTCACTTCGAGAAACGGGTTTTCGTCCAGCATTTGCTCGACTTCCTGGCTCATTTCCAGCGTCGACAGCTGCAACAGCCGGATGGACTGCTGCAATTGCGGCGTCAGCGACAGATGCTGGGAAACACGAAGTGAAAGGCCGGGTTTCATCGCCCCCCCAACCGTTCAGAACAGGCCGTCGTCCGCGAGGCAGCACGCCCGTGGAAAGCAATCAGTAAGCAAGGACGGAATAGACAGTGCACCCGGCTCACATTCTGAAATGCTCGCCGAGGTACACCCGGCGAACATTGGCGTCGTTAACAATCTCGGCAGGCGTGCCCTGCGCCAGAACACTGCCATCGCTAATGATGTAGGCGTGATCGCAAATACCCAAGGTTTCCCGCACATTGTGGTCGGTGATCAGCACACCGATGCCCCGCTCTTTCAGGAAGCTGATGATGCGCTGAATCTCGATCACGGCAATGGGATCAATGCCGGCAAACGGTTCATCCAGCAGAATAAACCGGGGTTGCGTCGCCAAGGCCCGCGCAATTTCGACGCGCCGGCGCTCGCCGCCGGACAGCGCCAAGGCCGCAGATTCACGCAGGTGATCCACCCGTAAATCCTGCAGCAATTCGGTCAGCCGTTTTTCAGTTTCCGGCTTGCTCAGGGGTCGACCGGCTTCGTCGCGTTGCAACTCCAGCACGGCGCGCACGTTGTCCTCGACATTTAGCTTGCGAAAAATAGAGGCTTCCTGCGGCAAATAGCTCAGACCCATGCGGGCTCGCCGGTGAATCGGCATATGGCCCACCGATTGGCCGTCAATGGTGATGTCCCCCGCGCTGGCGTGCACCAAGCCCACAATCATGTAGAACGAGGTGGTCTTGCCGGCACCATTCGGGCCCAGCAAACCGACCACTTCGCCTTTTCTGACGACCAAAGACACGTCTTTGACGGCCTCGCGACTACCGTAAAACTTTTGCAGATGACGAACCTCCAGCCGGCTTTCACCAACGGCAGCATCCAGGCGGGAAGGTCTCTCGGTCATGGCCGCTACAGGGGTACTCACTTCTTGTCCGTCCCCAGCGTGGTGGTGGCGCGAAGTGCGGGCACGACAGGTGCTGGCGCCTCTTTTGACGTGCTGGCGTCTGATTTGGGTGTCAGCATGGCGCGAACCCGCCCGCTTTTGGCGCCCTCGGTCTTGGCGACGGCGCCGTCGATGGTGAATACATCCGTGGTGTTGTTGTACTGAATCACGCCGCCGGTGAACTCGTCGCTCAAGGTGGCGCCACGGTAGCGGCGGAGCTTGGCACTGGTCACAAACTTGACGGTGTCCGCACGGCTGTCGTACTCAATCGTGTCGCCTTCGCCTTCGATGTACTCGTCAACGCCTTCACGTTTTTGGCGGAAAAAGGCCTGCTTGTTCGACTCCGACTGAACCAGGCCGAATTGATTGCCATCCGAGTCCTGTCGCACATCCACTTTGGAACCGCGAATCAGAATGGTGCCCTTGGTCAACACAACCCGACCGGTGAACACGCTGGTCTGGCGCTGGTCGTCATAACGCAGCGAATCTGCCTCAATGTTCATGGGCTTGTCACGATCCGCTTTTTCCGCATGCGCTTGACCCGCCGCCAAGGCGAGACAAACGGTCAGAAACAGGGAAGTGAGTGTTGTTTTCATAAAGGCATGAATCTTGCTGCAGGGTCGATTCATGCCATTGTAGCGACCCCGGTACGCAAGCCAAGCCCCTCAGCGCTGCGGGCTCCCAAACGGGCTTGCACTACATCAAGTACTTACGAGGGCCTGATGAGTCATTGAAGGAGACGAGCCCCCACAGTGGCCTGAACTCCTCGCCGGCAGAACGCGTGTTGGCGCAACTGCCGGTCTGGCGCGATCAGCGTCCGCTGCGAACCTGGGCGACCAGTGCGTCGACCACTTGCAGGGCCCGCTCCATGCCCTTCGCCTGTGATCCGTCGGTATAGAAGCGACCCGCAATACCCAATGCGGGCACACCTTCGACGTGGTACGCGTTTTGTAACAAAGTAGCCTTCTTGGCCTTGGTGACCACGGAGAACGAATTGAACTGCTGCGCAAACTTGGCTTTATCAACGCCTTGGGCTGCAACCCAGGCCACGATGGCGTCTTCTTTGTCGAGTTTTTGACGCTCTGCATGAATGGCGGCAAACACCTTGGCGTGCAGCTTGTCGACCAAGTCCATGGCCTCCAGTGCGTAATACAGGCGCTGCTGAGGGATAAAACTGTCCTGAAAGGCAATGGGCACCCTGCGCATCACCACGTCAGCGGGCAGACGCTTGACCCACGCGTCCAAAGTCGGCTCAAACGCGTTGCAATGTGGGCAGTTGTACCAAAAGAACTCCACCACCTCAATTTTCCCCGCAGGCGCTTCGACCGGTGCAACAGGCTTCACGGCCAAGTAATCGTCACCCGCCTGAAACGGCTTGCCTTGCGCAAAAACAACGGACGGCAATACAGCCGCACCCGCCACGGCACCACAAGTCAGGGAAAAATCACGACGCTTCATCTTTGAACACTCCAGTTAAATCAATCGGACTCGCACCGCCCGCAAAAGTTCAATGCCCGCGCCTTAGCGCGCGACGGAAACCAAGGCCGTGTCCAAACCAGCCCCATCCAGCTTTTCTTTGGACTGAATCGCGTCATCTTTTTTGTCAAACGGCCCCACGCGTACCCGGTAGACCGTGCGCCCCGCCTGCTCACGCTCCGACACCTTGGCCTCAATACCGCCCAAAGACAAGCGGGCACGCTGGCTTTCGGCGTCCACCGCAGTGCGGAAAGCCCCGATCTGAACAAAATAATAGTAGGGGTCAGCCTTCGATGACCCCGCGCGTGCCTTGGCAAGGTCACCCAGTGGGTCGGCGGAGACCGCGGGTTTGACCTCGGCCGGCTTCACTGCAGGTGCAGCCACGTCTGCTGCGGGCGCAGGAACGACTGTGGGGTCAACGGGTTTCGCGGCCGGCTTCACCTGCAGCGCGGCATTGGGGTCCCAGTCCTTGTTCCGCTGGGTTTCCATGACATCTTGCTCCACCGTGCGACTACTGGCCTTGTTGACAAAGGGAACCGGTACTTTGGTGACGTAAACCGCCACACCCAAAGCGACCCCCAAGCCCACCACGACGCCCAGGATGAAGCCCAATATGGTGCCCCCGCGTTGCTTTTTCATGTGCTGCATCTCGTTCAAAATTTACATTTTTTGCGGGGCACTCACGCCCAGCACGGCCAAGCCATTGTGCAACACCTGCGCGGTGGCCGCGACCAGTGCCAAACGCGCCAGTTTGACGGCCTCGTCGTCCACCAGAATCCGCTCGGCGTCGTAATAGCTGTGATAGCAGGCTGCCAGCTCTCGCAGGTAGAACGTGACATCGTGTGGTGCGAAGCCTTCAGCCGCCATGGTCAGCATGTCCGGGTACTTGGCCAGCAGCAGCATCAAAGCCTGGGCTTGAGGACTGTCCAGCGGGGACAGGTCCACGCTGGACAAACTGGCTTTGTCACCGCCCCAGGCGCTCAGCACCGAGCAAATACGCGCGTGGGCGTATTGCACGTAGTACACGGGGTTGTCGTTGTTCTTGGCCACCGCCAGATCAACGTCAAAGGTGTACTCCGTGTCAGGTTTGCGACTGAGCAAAAAGAAACGCACCGCATCCTTGGAGGTCCATTCAATCAGGTCGCGCAGCGTCACATAGCTGCCCGCCCGCTTCGAAATCTTGACCTCTTCGCCGCCGCGCACCACCCGCACCATGGTGTGCAATACATAGTCGGGGTAACCCTCAGGAATGCCGGCGCCCGCCGCCTGCAGGCCCGCACGCACCCGCGCAATAGTGCCGTGGTGGTCGGTACCCTGGATGTTGATGACCTTGGAATAGCCTCGCTCCCATTTGGCAATGTGATAAGCCACATCGGGCACAAAGTAGGTGAAGGTGCCGTCCTGTTTGCGCATGACGCGGTCTTTGTCGTCGCCGTAGTCGGTAGATCGCAGCCACAGCGCGCCGTCCTGCTCATAGGTTTTGCCGTTGGCCACCAGCGTCTCCACCGTCTTGGCCACCCGACCGCTGGTGTACAGGCTGGACTCAAGGTAGTACTCGTCAAACGTCAGGTTGAAGGCCTGCAAATCCTTGTCTTGCTCATTGCGCAGATAGGCCACGGCAAACTGGCGAATCGACTCCACATCGTCCACCTCACCGCTGGCGGTGAATTCGCGGTCATCGGCCTTGACCGTCTTCTTGGCCAGAAAGTCATTGGCAATGTCGGCAATGTAGTCGCCGTTGTAAAAGGCCTTGCTGGCAGGGTTGTCAGAGTCGGTCGGCCAGCACTCGTCGCCGGGTTTAAAGCCTTTGGCGCGCAGTTGAGTGCTGTTGGTCAGCGTCTGGATTTGCACACCCGCGTCGTTGTAATAGAACTCACGGTGCACATTCCAGCCCTGTGACTGGAACAAATTGCAGATCGCATCGCCCAAGGCGGCTTGGCGGCCATGGCCCACATGCAAGGGGCCAGTGGGGTTGGCAGACACAAACTCGACCAGCATGCGCTGGCCGTTGGAGCCTTGGTTGCCATAGCCGGTGGTCTGGGACAACACTTCGTGCACAATTTGTTGCTTGGCCTCAGGCTTGAGACGAATGTTGATAAACCCGGGGCCGGCGATATCCACCGCGTCCACCCAGCGCTGGTAGCAAGGGGTTGCCAGCAGGTCAGCGCGCAGGGTCTCAGCCAGTTGGCGGGGGTTCAGTTTCAGGGGTTTGGCCAGTTGCATGGCGGCCGTGGTGGCAAAGTCGCCATGGGCGGCGACTTTGGGCGACTCAAAGGCGGCTTTGGCACCCGCGCCAGGAGACAATTTTTCCAGCGCTTGCGCCAGGGCTTCGAGCAATTCAATTTTTACAGACAGCATGCGGCGATTTTACGAGGGCGCGAGTGGCAAAAAATCCACCTCTTTTTGACCGAGCGTGAAATCTTTTGGCATGATGCCCCCCATGATCTCCCGCTCCGACCTGTCTCCCTCCATCTCCTGCGTGATTCCCGCGTTCAATGAAGCGCGCAATCTGGGCAGCGTGGTGCCCCACATTCTGGCCACATTGGCCCGCATGAGCCCCAACCTTGAACTGATTGTGGTGGACGACGGCAGTCGCGACGACACGGCGCAGGTCATGCACACCTTGTGTGCCGACCACCCTCAGGTGGTGTACCTCAAGCTGTCACGCAATTTCGGCAAGGAGCCGGCCTTGACGGCGGGCCTGAATGCCACCCGGGGCGACCTTGTGATCCTGATGGACGCCGACGGCCAGCACCCGGTGGAACTGCTGCCGGACATGCTGGCGAAATGGCGTACGGGTGCGGACGTGGTGTATGCGGTGCGCAAGACCCGCAACGACCAGTCCAGCCTGCAGGCCACGTTGACGGGCTGGTTTTACCGGCTCGTCAATTTGGGCAACCGGGTTCAAATACCCGCCAATGCTGGCGATTTCAGGCTGATGGACCGCAAGGTGGTGGACGCCTTGAACAGCCTGCCCGAGCGCAACCGCTTCATGAAAGGCCTGTACGCCTGGGTAGGATTCAATAGCACGGCCGTTGATTACGAACCCCTGCCACGCGCTGACGGCAAAAGCAATTTTGGCCTGCGGGGCTCGCTGTCGCTGGCGCTGACCGGTATTTTGGCGTTTTCGATTGCGCCGCTGCGCGCCATGACCTTGCTGGGGTTGACCCTGTCTGCGGTGGCGCTTGGCTACGGCACCTGGGTCGTCGTTGAGTATTTCATCTTCGGCATCGAAGTGCCAGGTTACGCCACCATCGTAGTGGGAATGATGTTCTTCAGTGGCATTCAGTTGCTGTCGGTTGGGGTGTTGTCGGAATACGTGGGTCGCATCTACGAAGAGGTGAAACAACGCCCCTCCTACCTGATCAGCGTGCGCGAAGGCGCGGGCCTGTCCGCACCAACGTCCTCAGCCCCATACCCCCAAGCCTCCGAGCCGCTGCCGAAAGCCTCACTGCTGTGAGCAGGTCGACGTTCTGGTTTCTCGCGGTCGGCGGGTCGGCCGCGCTCACCCACATGGGCGTGTTTGCGCTGGTGCATGGCTACATGCTGCCGGAGTTGGCCAATGCGCTGGGCTTTGTGATTGCGTTCTTTGTGAGCTTTGCTGGCCACCGCCTATTGAGTTTCAAAGATGCGGGCACCAGCGTACGCACGAGCCTGGGCCGCTTCGCTGTGACCGCGCTGGCAGGGTTTGCCAGCAACGAGTTGATCTTTACGCTGCTCTTGCGCATCGCCGGTCTGCCAGCGCTGGTGGCTTTATTTATTGCCCTGGTGTTTGCAGCCGGGCAAACCTTTTTGTTCAGCCGTTTCTGGGCCTTTCGCCGCTAAACCCGCGCCGGATTGGTAGAGCACCCAACCGGCGCCTTCAAAAAACAAGGTCCAACCCGGCTGCTTCGCCAAATCCTGATCGACCTTGCGGGACACAAACCAGTTGCCGTTTACCAGACCCGCCGCGGTCAAGACCTCAGGGGACTGCAGCACCTTGCCCGCGTCAATATCAAAATTCGCCCCCTCAAACAGCTCGCGATGCCATCCGTCGCCAGCGTGGGCACGCACGGTTGGCCAGTCAGCCAGCACCACCATGGGGCGACTGGTCTGGGCGTAAAACGGCAAGTCATAGGGGTAAGCCCCAGCCACATACACAGTATCGCTCGCCCGGGCCTCACACGCCAACACAGCCGACACATCTTGCGTTCGGTTCTCACGGGTGAGGCTGGGCACACTGGCCATCAGCGCCACGGCAATACCGATGCTGAGCGCACACAAACCGGCAAAAACCTTGCCCGCCACGGCCCGGTGGCCCATGACGCGCTCCCACCCCAAGGCGGCCAACAAGGCGAGCGCCGGCAACACCGGCAAGATGTATCCCACCAGTTTGGAGTTCGGGATGGAGAAGAAACCCAGTATCGCCAGCACCCAGGCCCAGCACAAGCGCCACGCGTCTTTTGTCAGTGGCACGGTCCCCGCTTCACGCGACTCGCGTCGTACCTGGTTCAAAGCAAAAAACACCCAGGGGAAAAACAGCAACGCTAGCGCCAGCAAATAGAACCAGATCGGTTGCGGGTTGTTGTAGGTGGCTGCCGTGTAGCGATTGAACTGCTGGCCGATGAACATGTAGTTGAACAGTTCAGGGTGCTTCTGCTGCGCCAGCACAAACCAGGGCACGGCAATGACGGCAAACAGGGCCAGGCCACTCACCCAAGGCAGGTAGAGCACTTTTTTGAACTGTCGCGTCCACAGCAACCAGACAAAAATCACCAAACCCGGCAATGCGATACCAATCAAGCCCTTGCTCAACATGCCGAAGGCGCAGGCCACAAAACCCAGTCGCGCCAGCATAGCGTTCGGCCGATCCCCGGCCATGAAGGCAAAAGCAAAGCACCAGATCGCCACGCCAATCCAGGCGGCCACCGCCATGTCATGGTTGACATACTGCCCGCCCACCAAAAAGGCCAAACTGGTACCCAGCATCACCGCTGCGCGTCGTGCGGTGGACTCGGAAGTCAGGGTGCGGGCCGACAGATACAAAGCCACCGTCATCAGCGCCACGTGCAGTGCCGGCACCAGGCGCACGGCAAACTCGTTGACGCCAAAAGTGGCCAGCGACATCGCCTCCAGCCAGTACACGTACGGGGGTTTGTGAAAAAATGGCAGGCCGTTC
>JBBKVN010000104.1:0-3432 GCA_037968455.1 Rhodoferax sp. | reverse complement strand
GTTGTTACTGGTTTGTGCCTGGGCGCTGATTGAGGTGATCGCCAAAACCAGACTGCCAGCAACTAGGTATGCGCTTTTCATGTGAGATCCTTTGAAATAAATGAAAAAGTTTGAAGACTGCGGTGGGAGTCAGTTGATGAGCCCCTCGCAAGGGCTCAAGTCTTTGACTGCCCCATGGACTCATGGTAAAAATTCATCGACAAAATGACTGTTGGCTGGCGTACATAGCGGTGTAAATTGAAGTAACAGCACCCACAGTCGAGCCATCCATTCTTTGCGTCACATTAGCGTGAAAACCCCTATGTTTGCGGGATCGTTTTTTCATTGAATTCGCCATCGAGTCTCCCCGTCACTGGTTTCGGATGTGCTTATTGGAGACCAGTCAGGTGGTGACATTTCACCTGATTCCTCTTTCGTAATCCTGTCTTACACCTACTCACACTCCCAAACTATCGTTTTCCCCTGATTTCAGTAAGCGCCCGGTCATCCCACCCTTGAATAGATTGCCTTAAGCGGCAACGATGGTGTCCACCAAACAAGTTAGGTGGACACCATGAATGACGTCAAGAAGAACACCCGCCGGCGGTACAGCCGCGAGCTCAAGAAGTTGATCCTTGCCGAATGCACCCACCCCGGCGCCTCGGTGGCGAGTGTGGCGCTCTCTCACGGCATCAACGCCAACGTCGTGCACAAGTGGCGCCGCCAGGTCACCGGAGCCGGATCGCTTGCGCCTGTGATGCAGCCGTCGTTCGTGCCCGTGTCGCTGCCGCCTGCATCGTGCGCACCAGCGCCGGACATCCGTATTGAGCTGCGCAGGGGCGCCACCAGCGTATCGCTGAGCTGGCCGCTGGCGGGGGCAGAGCACTGCGCCGTGTGGATGCGAGAGCTTCTCAAATGATCCGTATCGATGCCCTGTGGCTGGCCACCGAGCCGCTGGACATGCGAGCGGGCACCGAATCGGCGCTGGCCCGGGTCGTGGCGGTCTTCGGTGCAGCCCGCCCGCACCACGCCTACCTGTTCGCCAATCGACGCGCCAACCGCATGAAGGTGCTGGTGCACGATGGCATTGGCGTGTGGCTGGCTGCGCGGCGCCTGAACAGCGGCAAGTTCGTCTGGCCGCGACAGGGCGAGGTCACAGCCACCCTCAGTCGCGCGCAGTTTGATGCGCTGGTGCTGGGTTTGCCGTGGAAGAGCGTGGGCGACGCGGGCATCATCACCCTGCTGTAGAGCGCCTGCGCAATTGGCGGATCTACCGATGCGCATGGGTGCGGCCAGCGGCATCATCACGCTCTGTGATCACCGAGCAGCACATCGACACCCTCAAGCCCGCGCAACTGCGCGAGGCCTTGCGCTCGATGTTGGCAGCCACCGCCGCCCAGGACCGTGCGTTGACCTTCAAGCAAGCAGTCATCGACAAACTCACGCACGAGAACGCCGTGCTCAAGCGGCTCAAGTTCGCAGCCCAATCTGAGCGCTTCAGCGCTGAGCAAAAGAGCCTGCTCGAAGAGACGCTGGACGAAGACCTGCAAGCCGTGGCCGATGAGATCGAACAGCTCGCTCCTGCGCAGCCATCCATCCCTCAGTCAAAGCAACAACCCAAGCGCCAAGCGCTGCCAGCGAACCTGCCCCGGCGCGAGATCCGCCACGAGCCCGGCTCCACCACCTGCTCCTGCGGCTGTCAGATGAAACGCATCGGCGAGGACGTGGCCGAGAAGCTGGACTACGTGCCTGGCGTGTTCACCGTGGAGCGCCACATTCGGGGCAAGTGGGCTTGCGCGAAGTGCGAGACCATTCAACAGGTGCCAGTTGATCCTCACGTTATCGATAAGGGCATCCCCACCACCGGGCTGCTGGCGCAGGTGCTGGTGGCCAAGTACGCAGATCATCTGCCCCTGTATCGGCAGGAGGCGATCTTTGGCCGCGCCGGCCTGGCTATCCCACGCTCGACACTGGCCGCCTGGGTGGGATCGTGCGGCGTGCAACTGCAGCCGCTGGTCGATGCGCTCAAGGCCGAGATGCTCACGCACAGCGTGCTGCACGCTGATGAGACGCCGGTGGCCATGCTCAAACCGGGCAACGGCAAAACACACAGGGCTTACCTCTGGGCCTATGCCACGGGTGCCTTCGAGGCGACAAAGGCGGTGGTCTACGACTTCTGCGAGAGCCGTGCGGGCGAACACGCTCGCACCTTCCTGGGCGACTGGAAGGGCAGTCTGATCTGCGATGACTTCAGTGGCTACAAGGCCAGCTTCGCCCAGGGCATCACAGAGGCGGGGTGCCTGGCGCACGCACGGCGCAAGTTCTTTGATCTGCACGCGGCCAACCAGAGCCAGATCGCCCACAGTGCACTGGCGCAATTGGCCCGGATCTATGAGATCGAGCGCGAGGCAAAAGATTTGCCGAGTGAACAGCGCTTGGCCGTTCGCCAGGAAAGAAGCCAACCGCTCCTGGACGCCCTGCACGAGTGGATGACGCTGCAGCGGCGCAAGGTGCCCGACGGATCAGCGACGGCAAGGGCGCTGGACTACAGCCTCAAGCGTTGGGCTGCGCTCATCCGCTTCGCAGGTGACGGGCAATTGCCCGTGGACAACAACTGGATTGAGAACCAGATACGCCCCATCGCCATTGGCCGCAACAATTGGCTGTTTGCCGGCAGCTTGCGCGCGGGCAAACGCGCCGCCGCCGTCATGAGTCTGATCCAGTCGGCGCGCATGAACGGGCACGATCCCTACGCCTATCTGCGCGATGTGATGGCACGTCTGCCGATGCACCGTGCCAGTCAGATTGGCGAGTTGCTGCCGCACCGCTGGCAGGCGGGCAGCTAGCAACGCCCTCTGAAACAACATTGCGTCACGCAGTCAAGGTGGGATGACCGCTTGCTTACTGATTTCATGGGCCTGTGCACATTCTTCACACTCCCATCCAGAATTCCCAAGGGCAAAAGTGGGGATAGAGCCGGACAATTTTCCGCAGAGGTTGTAGATGGGGAGGCTCCACACCATCTCATAATATGAAAATAACCTTAAAGCGTTCGACATCTCACATATGTACGGACAAGATGGGTTTAATCAATCACAGGCACATCAAGTCCTCTGGCACACAAATTTTCAAAATGTCACCACCACTGCGGACCAGCATCCAGTGTTAGCCGGGTGTGAATAGCCCAGTCGTCACGCCAAGTGTCCTTGGTGATTCACGCGCTCTTGTATGAAGCGACACCGCGCCATGAGCTGCTTCAAATCAAAGGATCGGTCCTTCGACAGGGTGGATTGGGCGAGTTGACTCATGACCGAATCTTTAGAAATCAAACCGATCATGCCCGTTGGACATCGAGACGCGATCACAAGTAGTCACGCAGTGCCACTGCTCATAACGACCGTCAGGCGTTTTCATGGAAAGAGCCTTTGGGTCATATACGGCTGCGCAAGTATG
>JBBKVN010000103.1:0-3174 GCA_037968455.1 Rhodoferax sp. | reverse complement strand
CTGGTCTCTCACCCACATTGGAGTCAATGATGATCGTCGAACGTATCTGGACCGCCAACGCCTACCGTAATTTCAACTATTTGGTGGCCTGCCCCGAAACGGGCGAGGCGCTGGCGATTGACCCGCTGGACCACGAGAAAACACTGGCCACCGCGCGCGTCAAGGGCTGGCAAATTACCCAGGTGCTGAACACGCACGAGCACTTCGATCACACCGGTGGCAATGCGGCCGTGATTGCCGCCACCGGTGCCAAGCTGATTGCCCACCACCGCGCGGGAGGACGAATTGCGGGTGTCGACCGTGGTGTGCAAGCGGGGGACGTCATCAAGGTCGGGAAAACCGTTGAACTGGAGTGCCTGGACACGCCGGGGCACACGTTTTGTCATATCTGTCTCCTGTCCCACACGGACCAGCCGGCCTTATTCTCGGGGGACACGCTGTTCAATGCGGGTGCGGGCAATGTGCACAACGGCGGGGATGTCAACGCGCTCTATGAAACCTTTGTCGATCAAATCGCCCGTTTGCCCGATCGCACCCAAGTGTTTCCCGGGCACGACTATATTGAAACCAATCTGCGTTTCACCTTGGACCGTGAACCGGATAATGTCGCCGCCACGGCACTGCTATCCGCTGTGGCTGAGCATGACCCCGGCACATCGGGGGTGGCCACGCTGGCACAGGAGAAACAGACCAATACTTTCTTGCGACTCCAAAGCCCCAGTGTCATTGCGCGACTGCGGGACGCCTTCCCCGATTTGGCGGAGACGCCGGACGCGAAGACGGTGTTCAGCAAACTGCGCGAGTTGCGCAACCAATGGTAGAACGTCAGCCAACGTTGAGTTGCGCCGTTGCAAAGGCTTTGAAATCCGTCCGTGTCAGAGGGTGACTGAAAGAATAGCTCTGGCAGGCGTGACAGCCAACGCTGGCCACAAAAGTACGTTGCTCGGCGGTTACTCAAGAAAGGTGCGAAACGCAGCAAGCTCCCTGTCCAGGGCTGCGTCAAAAGCGCGGTCGCGGGGCGCTTCGCCGATCACATAGCCAAGATCGACGCTCAAACCCTCGCCCTTGACCGCAAGATTGGCCCAGCCGATCACCTGGTCGCGCCACAGCAGCGGCAGCGCGTAATAGCCACGCACTCGTTTCGGTGCCGGCGTGTAGGCCTCAAAGCGGTACGCCCACCCCCACAACAGTTCAAAGCGCCGGCGGTCCCACACTACGGGGTCAAACGGCGCCAGCAGGCGCACCACGTCGTCGGGCGCATGGCGACGAGAGGTGGGTGCTTCGCCCTCTGGCCAAAACCAAGTCAGGCCCTCGACCTGGGCCGAGGACAGGCGCAGTTTGGCCCGCTGGAAGGCGGCCCGCCGGTCATCTCGCCACTGGGGCACGCCGCCTTTCAGGTAGCCAATCAACTCGCCCAACGAGCGCTCTGGCAGCGGCGCGTACAGGCCCACGATGACATTCACCAACGCATCCATGGCTTGTTCGGGGTCTGTCTCGGCTTCAGCCGGTTCGGGCGTCAACAAGGGCTGCGCGGCGTAGGTGCGCACGCCGCTCACGCGACCGGCAATGCGCACCATGCCGCGGTGGTGCATGTCGTCCAGCAACTGGGTGCTGACATTGGAGTTTCCGCCAAACCAGTTGCGTGCCGACCCATGGGAAAAGTGAGCGTCCACTTGGCGTGGGTGCACCACGCCGTGGGTACGCACATAGTCCAGCACGGCCTGGGCTTGGGCGTGGCGCTCAGGCGGCCACGCCTCGCGCGGTGTGCGCGGGTGCATTAGGGCTTGTGTGGCGCGTGGCAGAAAGCCGTAGTTCACAAAGAAGTCTTCTTCGATGTCGAGTTGGGCGTAGCGCCGCTCCAGGTCGCCCGCGCGGTAGGCTTTGACACGGTGGCGCAAGATCAGGTCCTGAGCCCGAGCCGGGGCCCGAATCGGGTCGGCCTGCACAAAACCCAGCCGGTGAATAGCCCGCGCCAGCGTGGTGGGCGCGAACAGGGTGCGCGCCACGGCATAGCTGCGCAACTGGTCCAGCGTGAGTGCCATGGCCGGCTGGGTCGCGTGTCAGTGGCGGGCAGGAATCGTCAGCCCGCGCGCCACGGCCGGTCGGGCCACAAAGGCGGCCAGAGCGCGCTTCACATGGGGGAAGTTGTCAATGCCCACCAGTGCACCGGCAATGTAGTTGTCCAGCAAACCGCGCACCCACGGGAAGATGGCGATGTCGGCAATGGTGTAGTCGTCACCCATCATCCAGGCGCGGGTCGCCAAGCGCTGGTTCAGCACATTGAGCAAGCGCGTGCTCTCGGCCACATAGCGGTCACGTGGTCGCTTGTCCTCGTAGTCTTTGCCGGCAAACTTGTGAAAGAAGCCCAGTTGCCCAAACATGGGGCCCACGCCGCCCACCTGCCACATCAGCCACTGAATGGTTTCCAGGCGCAGGGCCGGGTCGCTGGGCAAAAACTGCCCGCTTTTTTCGGCCAGGTACAGCAGAATCGCGCCCGATTCAAACAGCGCCAAAGGCTGATCACCCGGCCCATTGGGGTCAAGAATGGCGGGAATTTTGTTGTTGGGGTTGAGCGACAAGAAGGCGGGCGACATCTGGTCCTGTGTCTCAAAGTTCACTAGGTGGGGCTCGTAGGCGAGGCCGATTTCCTCCAGCATGATGGACACCTTCACCCCGTTGGACGTGGGCAGTGAGTACAGCTGCAAACGCTCCGGGTGCTGGGCGGGCCACTTGGCGGTGATGGGGTGGGCGAGTTGGGCGTGGGTCATGCAAGTCCTTGGTGGAAGTGAATCATCTGGGCGAGCCGGTGTACTTGACAGTGCGACTATTTTGGACCGAACAAGCAAGACTTGCCCGGAGCAGGAAGATGTTGGTTGAGCGATTGAGTCGAGCCAAAATTTCCCAATGTGCAGACTGCTTGGGATGCTACTAAATGGATAGTGAATTAGGGCAGCCTTGGAAGAAATACCAGCATGGGTTCAGCGTCGCGCGAGGGCCAGCCACTTGAGCAGATGTCGGGCGTGGAAATGCCAATGCAAGTTGATGGACGCCGGACGTCGCGCTTCATGATGTGTTTGGGTTAGGCTTGCAGCGATACGTCACCCTTGTTTTTGAAAGGCTTTACGGCCATGAAATCCTGGTTTTACCGCGTCGTCCTGTCACACCGCTGGCTCT
>JBBKVN010000102.1:0-6972 GCA_037968455.1 Rhodoferax sp. | reverse complement strand
GAGAGAGTGGGGGTTGCAGCGCAAGAATCGCTATATATTTAATAGCTACCTACGTAGGATTCACAAGGACAAACAGCGAAATATCGATATGAGGGGATCGAAGTAGCTCCCTCCTTTCCTGTAAATACAATGAACCTGCGTACATCCAAACTAAATAAATTTCAGGGGGATTTGATGGCCATCAAGCTGAACAACGCGCAACGTTTAGAGCAGGTATTGCTCATTGGCATCATCTAAGGTACCGGCATGTCGTCATCCCGAACCGCGGCAGAGTCAAAGGCAGATCACATTGTCCGCATGGGTAAAGAACTGGGCAGCATCTATGACGCTCTATGGCAAGAGGTAGCCAGGATTCACAAAAAATGGGCGGAGTACGTCGCCCTTTTCGGAACAAACTCCACTCGTATCGAACTGATGAATGAGGCTGCGCCCTCCTTCTTTCACACAGTGAACGATGCGCTCTGGGAAAACATGCTGCTGCATATTTCAAGGCTAACTGACCCTCCCGAAACCTTGGGAAAAGGCGGCCGTTTGACAGGCAAAAGCAACCTCTCACTTAGGCGACTCGTCACAGAATTGGCAAAAAACCCAACTGCACCGAATATCGACGAACCAGTGAAACAGGCAATACAGCGCTCAGCGTTTGCACGCGACTGGCGGAACCGACGCATTGCGCACAAAGACTTTGCTCTGGCACTTGGCCTGCCTGCCACTCCGCTCGATCACGCGTCACGGGCAGCGGTGGCACAAGGATTGGCGGCATTTTCGGATGTACTCAACGCAGTATCAGCGCATTATTTGGACTCAACCACGATGTTTGAACTTGGAAGCGCCAGCCCTGAAGCGTCGTCCGTTCTTCACTTACTAAGGGACGGAATGCGCTACCGGCAAGAGCGCGTCAATCGCTTGAAGACAGGAACTCATTCGCCGCAAGACCTCAAGCGGGAACCACTATGAACCAGAGTGACTAGCAATCCCCTACCGCCCTAGTAACGGAATCCACTCCGTTTCCCCTGGCAGCTGCCCCAGCCGCTGGGCCACCCAGTCTTCCCCGGCTTGGGCGATGCGGGCTTTGCGGGATGACACAAAATTCCATGCGGAGGAAGTCGCATGGCCCCCTCGCCATTCAAATTTCTAAATTCGTGCAGGGGGCCGCTGCGACAATGAGGAATGCTTGATTGGATTTCTCCGGCTCAGTGTGTGGGCTACCTTGCTTTCGTCTTGGGTGTGAGCTCATTCCTCCAGACGGATGACCGACGCTTTAAGCTCTTCATGACAGGAGAGTGCCTCGCCTACATCGCACACTTCGCACTTTTGGGCAACCCGACCGCTGTTGCGAGTTCGATCGTTTCGACGATCCGGTCTGCGCTTGCCATTCATACCCAATCGCCCTGGGTTGCTGCAGCGGTGGTCGTGGCCAACGTGTCGATTGGAGTCATGGTCGCGGAGCGAATCAGTGACTGGCTTCCTTTACTCGCGTCCATCTCGGGAACCCTGGCACTCTTTCTACTGAAGGGCATTCCAATGCGAATGCTCATGCTCTTGGGAACAACCTTCTGGATAGCAAATAACATCATCGTCGGCTCCATTGGCGGCACGGCGCTGGAGGTTGTCGTCGCAACGGTCAACGTCTACACGATGATCCGAATGTGGCAGCGCGCCAGGGTGACGGCGCCTGCTCTGGTGGGCTAATGTTGGAACTAACGTTTGAGTGCCACTTGATCGTAAAGGGTAAGACCGCCGCACATAAATAAGCCTGTATGACTTTCAGGATGTCGGAACTGTACGCGACACGGTTTAGCGATAGCGGACTCTTCCAGGTGGATCGCATGCGAGGCGAAATGCTGGGTTCGATGTCCACGGGGGAGTCATTGCCAGTGAAGACGAATTCCTTGGCTTCAACATCCCGTTGGGATATTCACACCAGAAAAATGTGCTGATCAGACTTCTTCACTCGGAATCCGCCGGATGTGACGGCGGTATCGACAAGGCCACCAACCTCGATACCCGCGATCTTGCTTCGTTGAAAGAAGCCGCGTCCATTTGCCACTAGACCCGTCTTGTATTCACGTTCGCCCTAGGCTCGAACGATTTCTTTTTTCCTTCAAATGCCCGTGCCGACGCGCCGAGGCTTGCATCGAAGTCTTCTGGTACTCGTCCTTGTAGCACCTCGACAAATACGTAGTTATCGGTTTTCCTTGCAAATATCCTCTATTCGAAAATGAACTATGTTGAGCTGATCAGCTTGAGGTAGCGATGGATTATTTTCCCGATAGGTGGAAATATTTTTGACAAAAATCATCTCGCAATTCCTCGTTTTTTGGCTTTCATTCGAACGAATTTCAGTGTCGCGAAAGTGTCGTAAAAGGGGCGTAGGATGGGTAAACCCTCTTCTTGGGTATCCATAAATCACCGTACTCTGGAGTTATAGATTTCCGTAGTTGACTATTGGAAAACCTATTAACTGGAGGAAATTCATGAAATCAAGTTCCAACTTGCGCCTTGGATGGTGGGGTTTCTACGCGCAAAGAAGTCCAATATATTGTTCTGGTTTGAATCCAATCCTGTGATCGGTATATTGATTTTTTTCTTCATTTTTACAAGCTAATAAACATATGAAATATTTAGTAACAACCGTAGCGCTTATTGCTGCGTCACTTTTGACGGCGTGCGGAGGCTCAGACCGGGTTGAGACCTTGCTCGTCGATGAGAACCGAATCGATGTCATTCGTTCGGATGCGCCGGCGCTGGCAACTTTAGGCGCCTATAAAGTGGGCGTGAAGACTTTGAAGTTCACAAACCCCAACCAGCTCGACGTCGTCAACGCCAAATCGGACGGGACGACCCCTACCTACAACCGACCACTGACTGTGGAGGTCTGGTACCCCGCAAAGCTGGTCGCCGGCCAGGCAGCGGCGGGCGAATACAAAGCCATGACACGCGATGGAAAAACCACCGTCACGCTGTTTGGCAGAGCCGTAAGAGACGCGTCACCAGACACCACTGCTGGACCCTACCCGCTGATCATCATGTCCCATGGCTACCCAGGAAACCGTTTCCTGCTGAGCCATCTGGGCGAAAATTTGTCGAGCAAAGGTTATGTCGTGGTATCCATCGACCACACCGACAGCACCTATGAAAATCAGGTCGCATTCGGCAGCACTTTGCTCAACCGGCCTTTGGATCAGTTGTTTGTACTGAATGAAATGGCCAAGCTCAATGCCAGTGACCCCGGCGTCACGCTGAAAGGCTTGGTCAATGCCGACAACACGGCGTTGATCGGCTATTCGATGGGCGGATACGGTGCACTCAACACGATTGGCGCGGGCGTGACCGCGGCAAGCGTCGGGTTTTCTTGGGGTACTCCCAACGGCGCATTGGCTGTTCGACAGCAAGGCAATGCCACTTACCAGGCTTCATTGGACGGCCGTATCAAAGCCGCAGTTTTGTTTGCGCCTTGGGGTTACAACGCTGGTTTTTGGGATGCAGCCGGTCTGGCCGGGGTTCGGGTTCCTGTGTTCTTTGTTGCCGGAAGCGTTGACAGCACGTCGGGGTACTCTCCCGGCGTACGCAATCTTTATGAAGGAAGTGTCAATTCGCAGCGCTATCTATTGACGTACGAGAACGCCAACCATAATGCTGGCGCCCCGATACCGGCCCCCAAAGAAACACGCACTCTGACGTGCGGCACGGGAACAAGTGCATTTGCGTGCTCTGAGCACTACACTGATCCGGTCTGGGACAACGTGCGAATGAACAATATTGCGCAACACTTTTCGACGGCGTTCTTGAACAAGTACCTCAAGGCAGACTCAACCATGGATTCGTATTTGGATTTGGTACCCAATGCCGTCGACGGCGTGGGCCCAACCTATTGGAAGGGTTTTGCGTCAAAAACAGCCGTCGGATTGCGTTTGGAGAAGCGGTCTGCAGCCCCTTGAAGGACACGAAGTTTAAACGCGTGGGTCTGAACGCCCATGCCTCCAACGATGCCGCCCACAATCGAGTCATTTGAATCCGCACGGCGGCAGTCCGAAGCCTGATCCCGCAGATGTATCTAAAGCTCCTGCCTGGGTGGTGGGTGCACTTTACCCCCCCATAAGTAGAGTTTTCCAGGAAGAAAGCTCTATGTAATGAAGTCGGGGTTTGCCGGCAACCCAATCATGGCTGCCTTGAAACGCGTCGTGGCCGGCGGGTGGTGTTGCCAAGCAAATCATTCCAAACAAGAATTACGCCTTGTGTTTGGAGCGTTTGTTCATGCACGCCCCGGCAAAGGAATCCACTCCGTTTCCCCCGGCACCTGCCCCATCCGCTGAGCCACCCAGTCGTCACCGGCCTGGGCGATTCGGGCTTTGCTGGACGACACAAAATTCCATGAAACAAAGCGGGGGCCGTCCAGGGGCTCGCCGCCGATGACGACGAACTGCGCGGCGCTCCTAGCGCTGATCACGGGCGGGGTGCCGGGTGCCAGCAAGGCCATGTTGCCGCCCTCCAGTGGCACGTCGTCAATGGCCACTTCACCGCTGATGGGGTAAATGGCGGCCTCGGGCGGCAGGTCGCTCAGGGTCAGTGTCTGTCCGGCGGGCAGGGTCACATCCAGGTACAGCGTGGGCGCCAGCGTGGCGACCGGCGAGGTGTGGCCAAAGGCGCTGCCGACCAGCACTTTGACGGTGGCGCCGCCCACTCGGACCACGGGGATATCGGCTTGCGGGGTGTGGGAGAAGCTGGGTTCAACTTCTTCGTGCGCTTTGGGCAAGGCGACCCAGAGTTGCAGGCCGTGGATGCGGTGCGACACGGGCACCAGGTCTTTGGGAGTGCGCTCTGAATGCACGATGCCGCGCCCGGCCGTCATCCAGTTGATGGCGCCAGGCTCGATGCGCTGGAAAGTGCCCAGACTGTCGCGATGGTCCATGGCGCCTTCAAACAGGTAGGTGACGGTGGCCAGACCGATGTGGGGGTGGGGCCGCACGTCGTGCTGGGCGTGGGCGGGCACATCGACCGGGCCAAAGTGGTCGAAAAAGATAAACGGGCCGACGGCCTGCTTCAAGGCGTTGGGCAGGTAGCGGCGCACGACCAAGCCGCCGCCCAAATCTTTTTCGTGGCCTTTGAGTAGATTCGATGCCGTCATGTTTTTCCCTTGTGTTGGCAGAGTGCGCCCAGGTTGCGCATCCCGCAAGGCGCCCAATCTACACCGATTGCCATTGCGCCGCACCCCGCGTGGGCCGGTGCGACGCGCCAGGCAGCACTCCACGACTTCAGATCACTATGATTTATATAGCTACTTCCGCACAGCCAACAAGGGCCAGTGTCACTTTTACCCCTCAAAAATACAAGGTCGCGCGGACTGGGTTATCTTCATACTCTTTTTTCCACTCACAGGGACCTCACCATGACACTCATCCAACGTAGAACAGCACTGCTGCTGGCCGGTTCACTGGCTGTGGGCGGCGCTTTGGCGCAGGCCGGCGCGCCTGTGCGCGTGGGCTCCAAGATCGACACCGAGGGCAAGTTGCTGGGCAACATGATCGTGCTGGCGCTGGAAGCCAATGGCATCAAGACTGAGAATAAATCTGGCCTGGGCAACACCAAGGTCATGCGCGGCGCCCTGACCGCCGGTGAGATTGACCTGTACCCCGAGTACACGGGCAACGGCGCTTTCATCTTTGGTGAAGAGTCCAACCCGGTCTGGAAAGACGCCAAAGCGGGTTACGAACGGGTGAAGGCGCTGGACTTTGAGAAAAACAAAATTGTCTGGCTGGCACCTTCGCCCGCCAACAACACCTGGGCGATTGCGATTCGCAAAGACGTCGCCACGCCCAACAAATTGAAGACACTGGACGACCTGGGTCAGTGGCTGGGCAAGGGCGGGCAATTCAAGCTGGCAGCCTCGGCCGAGTTTGTGGAGCGCTCAGACGCCCTGCCCTCTTTCCAGACGGCCTACAACTTCAAGCTCAAACCCGAACAATTGCTGACATTGGCCGGTGGCGACACGGCGGTGACGATTCGCGCCGCGGGGGAAAAGACCTCGGGCGTGAACGCCGCCATGGCCTACGGCACTGACGGCGCTGTGGCGGCCCTGGGCTTGGTGATTCTGGACGAACCCAATGGCGTGCAACCCATTTACGCGCCAGCGCCCATCGTTCGCGAAGCGGCCCACAAGCAAAACCCCAAGATTGCGGACGCACTGGCGCCGGTGTTCAAACTGCTGGACGGCCCCACGCTGCAAGGTCTGAACGCCAAGATTCAACTGGAAGGCCAGGACGCCAAAAAAGTGGCGTCAGACTTCCTGAAGTCCAAAGGGCTGTTGAAATAAACCCGGCGGTGACGCCACACTGGGGCGGTCATGAACGTGGCTAGCCCCCTGACCACCGCCGACCCGTCCCGCTGGCGGCCCGCTCAAGCGGCGCTCTCGCTGATGGCGGTGGGCGCTTGTGCCGGCCTGCCGCTGCTGCGGGTGGCCCCGAACCGGCTGGTGTCGGGCGAGGCGGTCTCGTTTTTCAGCCTGCTGCAAGGGCCGGTCTGGGGACTGGCGGCTTTGCTGGCTGCGCTACTTTTACTCTCACTGACACCGCCCCGCCGCCTTGGCCTGTGGCTCACCGTGGCCGCAGCGACCGCCCTGGCGGTGGGCTTGGGCGCGCTGGCCGCAAGCCACGCCATTCAAGCGGTGAACGCCGACGCGCCGTTTGCCCGCACCTCGCTGGGCAGCGGCCTGTGGCTGCTCTGGCTGCTGATGGGCCTGGTGCTGGCCGATGCGCTGCAAGCACTGCGGGCCACCGCGCTGACCCGCCTGGGCGTGGCCATGGCGGCCTTGCTGCCGCTGGCACTCTTGCTGGCCAGCGGCGGTGCCGACGAGTTATCCATCATGAAGGAATACGCCAACCGCAGCGACGAGTACTGGGGCGCCATTGCGCGCCATGTGCAGATCGTGGCGCTGGCGCTGTTTTTTACCCTGGCCATTGGCCTGCCGCTGGG